>JAYUUX010000168.1:0-8374 GCA_043754645.1 Verrucomicrobiales bacterium
AATTCACCGGCCGCGGCCTCGGCCTCGCGGCGGTCCTTGGAATCGCCCGGCGGCACAACGCGATCCTCCAGGTGGAAAGCGTCGAGGACGAAGGTTCGACATTCCGCCTACTCCTTCCTCCGGCCAGCCTTCGTGCGTCTTCCGCCAATACGCCGGCGATCGACGAGGACGACCTGCTGATCAGCGGCAGCGTGCTCGTGGTCGACGATGAACCGGCGGTCCGCCAGATAGTCGGCAAGATGCTCCGGTCGTTCGGGGTCGAGGTGGTGGAAGCCGAGGACGGCGAGGCTGCCTTGATGGAAATCGGCCGTGCGTCCGGCCGTTTCTCCCTCGTCCTGCTCGACATCACCATGCCCAAGCTCGACGGGATGCAGACGCTTCCCCGCATCCGCGCCACGGAGCCGACCCTTCCCGTCGTGCTCATGAGCGGCTACGCCCAGAGCGACACGGAATTCCGCCGCATCAAACCCAAGGCGTCCGGGTTCCTCCAAAAGCCCTTCAGCGTCGACGAACTCAAGAACCTGATCCGGTCCGTCCTGTGAGTCGCGGCCGGAACGGCCCCGGACGAACTCAGGCGCGGTCGGTGATCGGTTCGACCACGCAGTCGCCTCCGCTGAATCCGACGATGCGAACGGACTTGCCGGACGGCACGAGTTCTCCACGCGAAACCGCATCGAGGAAGCGGTCCCCGACCCGGATCTTCCCGCCGGGGCGCAGCACGGAAACCGAGACGCCTTCGAGCCCCAGCAGCTGTTCCTGATCAGAGTCCTGTTTCCGGATGGTCGCTTCCCCCGACACGCCAGTCGTCACCATGCCGCGATACAGCGGAATCGACGGCAGAAACCGGGCCAGGACCACGGCGCCTACGATCGAGCCAATGAGCGCGATGGCCACATCCGTCAACGGTTGCTCCAGCTGCGCCGCGGACGGAATGACCGGCATGCCGGGAAAACGATCCACCGTGGCCATGACCAGCGACGTGAGCATGAGGAGCCCGCCAACGACTCCCGGTGCGATCGTGCCGGGTAGGACGAAGATCTCCACGCCCACCAGGGCAAGCCCGATGAAGAACAGGACCAGCCACTCGAACCCGGAAAGACCGGCGACATAGGCCCCGAAGAAATACACCACGAGACAGAGCCCGCCGACGATGCCCGGAGCACCGAAACCGGGCGTCTTGAACTCGAGATAGACGCCGAGAATCCCGACGAGCAGGAGTATCGGGGCGATCTTCCCGATCCAAAACGCCAACGACTCCATGCCGGTCGGGGTAATCCGGAGCACATTCGCCTTGGGAACGGCCAGCAGGACAAGGAGCGCATCCATGTCGGCGACCGTTGCGGACGACAACAACGGCCTCGGAGGGTTGCCATACGTCGCGCCCGCCTCCTGGTCGGTCAGGGTGAGGATGCTCCCGGAAGCGTTGATGACTTGGCCGTCGAGCTCCAGCTTCTTGGTCCGGTCGATCATCGCCTCCGCGACGTCGGGATTGTGCCCGTTGCGTTGGGCGATGGCGCGCACCTTGGCCTTCACCGCGGAGGTCATCTTGGCCTCCACGGACTCCGGCATGCCCGCGACACTTCCGTCCAAAGGATTCACCATGATCGGCGTCGCCGCGCCGATGACGGACTGAGGGACCATGTAGATGTTCGTCGTCGCGAGGGCGATGAAGGCGCCGGCGGAATACGCCGACCGGTTGACCAGCGTTACCTTGCGGCCGGGAAAACGGTTGAGCATCTCGATGATCTCGTCGGTGTGGTCCAGCCGGCCGCCCGGCGTCTCCATGTCGAGGATCAGGATCGAGGCATCAGACCGGATGGCCTCCTTCACGCCACGCCGGACGAGGTAGGTCAATGGGGCGGACACTTCCTCGCGGATCGGAATGATCACGGCGGACACCCCACGGGCCGACAATGCGGGTTCTTCGGCCTCGGCCGTTGGAAGGAGGACCAACGTCGCCAGAATGACGAGACGCATGATTCGATTCATGGGCGCAAGATAGCCGGGAGCTCCTTCCCGTAAAATGAAGAAGGGCCGGACTTTCGTCCGGCCCTTCGCGGTTCAGATGCTAATCGGTCCGATCAGGGAACCAACGGGACGTTCAGGCGGAAGTAGCTGCTTCCGGAGGCCGTGTTGGTCGTGACCGGGCTGTTGGTGGAAACGAGGTTCCAAACACCCGTGACGGTGGTCGCACCCTGCAGGGCACCGGCGCCATCCCAGCTCAGGGTCAGGTTGTTTCCAGCCTGGACCGAGCGGAGCGAGATGACCGGCGTGACGATCGAACGGCCGGCTTCGGCAGGTCCGGATCCGGTCGGAACATAGGCCGCGTCGGTGGTGAGAAGGACGCGATCAATGATCGTGCCGTCTTCGCGCATCCAGATGTTGAACGTGTGGTTACCGGCGGACGGAACGACCACGCGGGCCGGTCCACCGATCGTGTTCGTCGCCCAGCCGTAGGAGCCGGAAGCGAGGCTGGTGAGGTTCGTGCCGAACTGGCCGAGCGAACCGTTGAGGCCGATGTGCATCGAGTCATCGGCTCCGGACGGACCGGAAGCGCGGACCCAGACGAAGTAGGTGCCAGCGGTCGGGAAGTTGACCAGGTAGTCGAGACGAGGGGAGAGCGTCAGGATGTTCGGGTCATTGATGTTCAGACCGTTGTTCGGCTGCGCTTCCATCACACCGACGCCGGAGAATCCGGACGGGACGGGTCGGAGGGCAGGCGAGGTCAAGGCCCAGAAGCTGGAACCCTGTGCCGTGTTCATGTCGAAGTTTTCGGCTTCGAAGGAACCGAGGTTCTGCGCACCCGTGAGCTGGACGGGTCCATTGAGCGACACGCGGACCGTGGCCGATACCGCGTTGCTGGCTGCGGAGGCATCCCTCACACCGGTGGCGGTGGCGAAGTAGACCGCGTTGTTCAGAAGCGGTCCGGAGGTGGTCAAGGTGACCACACGGCCGCCGGATCCGATCGTCGCCGACGTGACCGTCAATCCGCTGACCTTGTAGGAGGCGGGGTTGGTCGCGGGCGTGTCGATCAACGGTTCGCTGAAGGTCAGGAACACGTTGCTGGCCGCGAGGGCACTGCGGGCCGCCCCAAGGAGGACGGGCGCCACGGTGTCACTGGTCACGGTGAGGATCGCGCTGCTGGAGGTCATGACACCGCTGATCAGGTTGGTGATCGCGTTGGTGAAGCTCACGTCCACGCTGTAGGAGGCGAGGTGGTTTGCGAGTGTGGCGGTGGTCGCATAGGAGGCCGCGTTGGCTCCGCTGATGGGAGTTCCGTTGCGCTTCCACTGGTAGACCAACGTCTCGTTGAGGGCGCCGGGCGAGGTGGCGTTGGCAGCCACGGTGAACGTGACCGGAGCGTTCTCCGCGTTCGTCGAGCTCAACGGCTGGGTGTTGATGTTAATTTCCCAATCATTCGGATCCACCAGGATGCCGAGGTTCGCGGCCGGGATCACGCTGTTGCCACCGGCCTGGAGCACGACGCTGTTGGGCGTCTGCCAGCCGACGGAACCGCTGTCACCGCCGCCGCCTTCCTTCTGGTAGTAGTCGAAGTAGTAGCGGGTGCCGGCGAAGACATTGAAGTCTTCCGACATGTTGCTGAAGCGGTTCGCCTGGTAGGCGCTGCCGTTGACCGTGCGGCCTGCGCGCCGATCGCCGGTGACGAACTCGCGGTAGCCATTCCACTCGGGTTCATTGGCGATGGCGACCGTTCCACGACCAGCGGGAGTGTCATTGTTCGGGTTGAAGAACAGGCGGCTGTTGTCATCGGACGAGATTGCGAACATGACCGGTCCATCGAAGTCGGGGATGATGTAGCCACGGACCCAGTAGCCGTAGTTGTCGTTGGCACCGGGGAAGTCCGCCGTCGAGAGGAGGGTCTTGATCGACGGACTGTTGGGATATCCCGCACCGGCCCACAGGTTGTCGACATTGCCACCACCGATGTTGTCATACTTCCGGGCGAACACACGGCCCTGGACAAAGACGGGGGAGCGGAAGACCACCGAGTTCGGGCTGAGCAGGTTGCCAGCGCCGGACACGTCCTTCACACCGGCCATGGTGAGCGAATACCACGTGTTCTCCGTCAACTTCGTGCCCGGATTAAGGGCCAGCACGAGGTTTGTTGCGTTCATGGCAATGGCAGAGGCAACCGTGCGGGCCCCGGAACCATTGGTCGCCACAAGGGTGTAGCTGACTCCGGGCAAGTTGACGGCGTAGTTGGTGACGGGCTCGGTCAAGAGCACCGTGATCCGGTCCATGTTATTCGTGAAGGCATCGGCGACGCGGATTCCGAATACTCGGGGAGCGATGGTATCCGGGGCGCTGATCGAGAGGGTGGCCTCCGTCGAGTTGGTGGTCGCACCCGGGGTGCTCACCTGGACCCGGAAGATCGCACCGGCATCAGCCAGCGAAACGCGGGGGTAGGTGTAGTTCTGGCCAATGGCTCCATCGATGTCGACGAACGACGGACCCACTTTGCGCTGCCACTGGTAGGCAACCGCCGATGCGACCCCGTTGTTGGTCGCGACGGCACCGGAGCGGAACACGACCGCCGCACTTTCAGGAACCGAGGCGCTGGCCGGATTGTTGGTGATGGTAACCGCCACACCCTTCGGATCGGCATAGACGCCGAAGTAGGCCGAGGAAATGCCTGCCAACGGGTTGGCCGCGGTGACAAGGCCGTCACCGAAGAGATTGCGCAGGGCGACCACGACGAAGTCACCGCCGCCGCCTTCTTTCATCAGGATTTCGAAGAAGTGCGTGCTGGTGGGGCTCAACGGGAAGACCAGGGTCTGGTCCGGGTTGCTGTTCAACAGGGCGTTGCAGCAGCCGCCCTCGGCCACGACATTCGTCAGCGAGAGGTTCACCGGATCATCATCGGCGCTGATCTTGAGCTGCGACGCATCGTCCGACGCGATGAAGAAGTTCCAGAAGTTGGTATGGAAGTCCTGCGAGACCGGCGGCGCCTTGAGCCAACCCGTGATGCGGGTGCCGAAGTTGTTCAGATCGGGGTTCGTCGTCTGGGGTTGATTGAGCGACCCGGACATGAAGTCCACGCGGCTCGGGGAGTCGGGATAGTTGCCGGCCGTCGTGAGGTTGGCCACGGCGGTGCCACCGATTCCTTCATACCACTGGCGCAGCGCGAATCCCTTCGAGAAGACCCACGCGTTGAACTGGGCGTTGGTGGCCGTGATGGTGTTGGTCTGGGACGAATTGTCCGACACGCCACCGGTGACGTTCACCGTGTAGAGGGCACCTTCTGTCTGGCGATCCGTGACGAGGACGATGTTCGATCCGGACTGGCGGACACTGAGGACGTTCAGGAACGGCGACACGGTGAAGTCCGCGACGTTGGTCGACTTGATGGGGTCGAGGAATTCACTGAAGGCGAGCGTGATCTCACGGCGCGAGGCGCTGCCCTTGGCGAAGACCAGGGTCGGAGCATTCGTGTCGGGGAGAACGGTCAGAACGGCGTTGGTGCTGAAAACCGGTCCACCACCGAGGTTGCTGGCGGTGACGAAGAACGTCGCGCCGTTGTCCGACAAACGGACGGGGAACAGCGAGTAGTTCGCCTGGACCTGGCCGGAGATGGGAGCGAGGTCACGGAACCATTGGAAGGTCATCGGATTGCCACCCGATGCGGCCGAGAAGAGCGTCGCACGGGAACCTTCAGCCACCACGGTGTTCGAGGGCATCAAGGTCAGGGTCGGAGGAGTCAGGTTGACCACGAAGTTGGTGAACGCGGAGAGGTTCGCACCCGTGATCGGGCTGGATCCGTTCGCAGGCTGACCAGCCCCCGGGAGCTGCCAGGCGACGCTGAAGTTGTCACCGCCGCCGCCTTCCTTCATGAGACCCTGGAAGAAGTAGGCACGACCGGCCTGAAGCGTGATGTCGTCGGACTGGTTGTCGAAACGGCCGTTGGCGCGGGCGGTGCGCCGGTCACCGACGAGGTATTGGCGGGAGCCGTTCCACTGGGGTTCGGTGGCGATGGAAACCTTGTTGGCCGGATTGGCATCGGTCGACAGGAAGAGCACCGCGCCGTCGTCCGCGGAGATGTAGAACCTGAAGACACCGGAAACGCTCGGGACGATATACCCGATCAGTTCGGCACCGTAGTTATCAGCCGAATCCAGGTTGCTCTCGATGAGGTTCTTGAACTCTTCGTTGTCCCACTGGCCGTTGATGAACTTGGCATTGTTGACCAGGTCGTTGACGGCCGTGCCGCCGATGTTGAGGTAACGACGGGAGTTAACAACGCCGTTGACCTGCACGAAGCTGGCGGTGGTGTTGGGGAGGATGGCGTTTTGGGCACCGGAGACGTCGCGGATATTGTTCATCACCACCGTGTAGACCACGCTCGGAACACCGGCCGCAGGCATCGGGGTGGTGTTCAGCGTGACGGTGCGATCGCCGTCGAACGTGGCGGAGAGAACAGTCACAGCAAGGGTGAGGTTGCTGATCGTGTAGTTGTTCTTGTTGCCGGCGGAACCCACGGTGAGCTTCTCGGAGAACAGGAGGGTCACCGCGTTGGTGCGGCCGAACGACTGGGCGGAGACGACCGTGGGCTTGACCGCATCCGGCGTCACCGTCAGCACGGCAAGCGTCGTATTGCTCCGGACGCCGAACGAGTTGCTCGCCAAAAGGCGATAGGCGCTCTGGTCATGGAGGGCGATGGACAGGTTGCTGATCGTGAGACCCTGGAGAGTCGCACCAGGGATCGGATCGAAGGTGGTGCCGCCGTTGGTGCGGACGAGCCATTGGAAGGACATCGGCTGGGCACCCATGACGGTGGCGTCGATGACGGCGTTCAGGGTTTCACCCTGGGTGACATTCTGCGGCTGTCCGTTGATCGGGCTGTTGACGGGAGCGGAATTAAAACCGGCGTAGGCCGGGATGCTGAACGTGGGGGTGCTGATCGTCTGGACGTTGTTCGAGTTGTTGCCCGCGTTGAACCCGGTGAACACCTGGTTGAAGGGAAGGAGATACTGGCCGCTGATCGGCCGGTCGAACGAACCGTCGGGGAGCTGCCAACCGACGCCGAAGTGGTCGTCGCCGCCGCCTTCCTTGGTGAAGACCTCGTAGTAGTAGGTCTGACCGCGGTTGAGGCTGATCAACAGCGAGGACTGGGCGGCTTTGCCGGCCCAGGAGCCGCGGCCGACCGCACCGACGTTTTCGCACGCCTTGGACAGGTTTGCGGGAGTCGTTCCGGTGCTGAGCCAAAACTCCGAGTCGTCGTCGGAGTAGATGAAGAAGCGGAAATTGCCGGTCTGAGGCGCCTGGATGAATCCGCGGGTCCAAGTGCCGTAGTTGTTCAACCACGAAACATTGTCCTGCAGGGAGGCGCGGATGTAGGTCAACTCCTGCGGCAAGCTGCCGAGGGTGTCGTCATACTGGTAGTAGTGCGACGTGTTGAACTGAAGTGGGAACTCGGGGAGAGCCTTGAGGGAGGCAACGGTGGTCCCGGTTCCGGAATACCATAGGCGTGTGGCCATGCCGGCCCTGGCCGCTTGGGAAGCGGTCAGCGCCAGAAGGCACATGACGAGTAGTTTGAGGGTGCGCATAGGTTGGTTGGGGCTTGGGATTAAGAAAAACGACGATTCTGCTCTTGTTGGGGTCTCAGTGAGTGTGTGGAGAAGAACAAAACCCGGCTTCGCTTGGCAACTAGATTCTTGGGGTGAATGGCTGTGCAGTGAAACGCACATGATCTTTTTGACCATTGGGGACCGGTCTTGACTCCCCACCTCGTTGACCTCATGAGCTGCCTCTACAAAATGGCTGAGGACCAAATGCAGCTGCAGCGGCACGAGTTGAAGTATCTCATCTCGGAGGCCGTCGCCGTGGAAATCCGCCAGTTCATCGCATCATTTCTGGAGATCGACGAGTTCGGCGCGTCACGGCCCGACCTCTCTTATCCGGTCCACTCCCTGTATCTGGATTCACCATTGCTGGCGACCTACTGGCATACGATCAACGGGGACAAGAACCGCTACAAACTGCGTGTCCGGTTCTACGATGACCGGCCGGAGAGCCCTGTTTTCCTCGAGATCAAACGCCGGATGAACGATGCCATCCTGAAGCAGCGCGGAGCCCTCCGGCGGGGGTTCATCGACTCCTTCTTGAACGGCCAGCTACCCGACAGCTCGATGATCGCATCGAAGGATCCCAAGCAAGCCGGGGCCGTGATGCGCTTCCACGGGCTGATGCTGAAACACCAGGCGCGTCCGACGGCCCACGTGTCCTACATGCGCGAGGCCTGGATCAGCCCGCACGACAATTCCATCCGGGTGACGATGGACCGGAACGTCCTGTGCGGCCCGGAGTCCACCACGCTTTTCAAATCCGAGGTGAATGATCCAGTCAGTGTTTTCGG
>JAYUUX010000169.1:0-1708 GCA_043754645.1 Verrucomicrobiales bacterium
CGCGGGCACGGCCCGGAAGAGCGATGCGGCGCGGATGCGGTTGTCGACGATGATGCCTGCGGAGCTGCCGCCGATGGCGTCGACGCGGGGCAGCTTTGAGGCGGCCAGCTTCAAACCCTCGTTGATTTTCTGATAGTGCCAGTCCGGGTTCGGCTCGACCTTGGGATCCCATGGAATCTCCGTCGTGAAGACGGGTTCGCCGTCCTTCACCGCCGAAAGCTTGTAGTCGCTGGCTCCGAGATCGAACCCGATGCGGCACCCGTCCAGATGCCCTCCCACGGACACGGCGGCTTCCTTGGCCAGAGGGGCTTGGTCGAAGGAGGCGTGGGCGACGGTGAACGGCTTTTCGTAGACCGTTTCCATCAGTTTCACGTCGAAAGCACGAGTGCCGTTCCTCGAGTAGACCGTCGCGATATGATCGGCGAGTTCCTTGGGCCCGCAGAGTGTCACCTTCCACCCGCCGATCTGCCAGAGGAGGACCTTCACGAGCCTCTCGACGAAGGCGTTGGTGTCAGCCTGATGGACCGGGCCCGGTTCGAAGACTTCGGTGTTGTGGACGCTGGTCAGTCCGTCATTGCGTTCGATGGCGATGGCCAGAGGTGTCCCTTTCCCCGAGGCACGAACAGCTTTCAGGTAGTTTCTCGAACCAGTGGAAATGGGTCGGAAACCGGGATCGAGCGGGGGCACGACCGCCGGTGTTCGGAGCAGCAGGGATGCGGAGTCGGACATAGATTCGGACGAAGGCTGTCAGGCGATTTCCTCGACTGCAACCCGTCTCCCGTTCGGGGGCTAGTCCTTTGGCAGAATGTCCAGCTCCGCGAGTTGGATCTCGGCGCAATCGGGGCAGATGCCGTGGGAGAACTGGGAGTCTGTGTTCTTGCGGATGAAGGCTTCGAGATGGTCCCAGAAACCGTCATCCTCCCGGATCCGGCGGCAGTAGGCGCAGATGGGCACCAGCGGAGCCAAGGTCTTCACTTTTTCCAGGGCGGTGGCGAGTTCATGCGACGTGCGCCTGAATTCGAGCAGGAGCGAGACCTGGCGGCCTAGCGCCTCAAGGGCGTTGCGCTGATCCTGCGAGAGCTTCCTCGGGAACCGGTCGACGATGCAAAGCGTGCCCAGTGCATGGCCCTCGGGGGTGATGAGAGGCGTCCCCGCATAGAAACGGACGTGCGGCGCGCCGGTGACAAGCGGATTGGCGGCAAAGCGCGAATCCTGTCGGGCATCCTCCACCACGATCGAATCGCGTCCGAGAATCGTGTGCGCGCAGAAGGCCTGGTCTCTGGGGGTTTCGGATGCTTCCAGTCCCACCTTCGCCTTGAACCACTGGCGGTCCTCGTCCATCAGTGAAATCAGCGCGATCGGCACCCCGCAGATGAAAGCCGCCAGCGCGACGATGTCGTCGAAGGCCTGTTCACTACCGGTATCCAGCACGCGATAGAGTCGAAGAGCTTCAAGTCTGGCAGGCTCATTCTGGACAGGCGACGAGGGCATTCAAGCGATAGGACAACACTTGGAATGTTCCCGCCATACCGATCTTCCCGCAAATCCCGCACCGATGGCGTTCTGTTGGGCTTCGCTCTGCAGTCCGGGGGAGGTGGGTGGTGAATTCTATTGCCGGCTCAACGCTTGCCCCTATCTTACGGGGCCTTCTAATCGGAGAAAAAATTGTGACCAGCGAATACGTCAAACAGGCCCTGCTGAAAGTTGG
>JAYUUX010000170.1:0-7897 GCA_043754645.1 Verrucomicrobiales bacterium
TGCCGGGCATGATGCTGGAGCCGGGTTCGTTGTCGGGAATGTGCAGCTCCCCGATGCCGGAACGGGGCCCGGAGCTTCCGACGGCCACGGTCGGTCACGGCAGGGATCAAGTTTCACGAATCACATCGGCTCCAACCCAGCTTCCACTCTCCGCCCCAGCGCAGCCGTCGCTTGCCGTGCAGGCGGAGCCGTTGTTTGCGAAGACGCCTGCGGCGGATGCCGGATACCGGATACCTGATTCCGGATCTCTTGCCGTCGGATCGCCTCCAATTTCAACGCGCGCTCCCGCCATTTCGTTTCCGGCATTAGGAATCAGGAATCAGGAATCCGGGATCGGGCAACTGGCATCAGACCTCGCCTCTTCCGCTCCCGTCCCGCTCCTCCACGTTCCGCTGCGGGTTGTCGGGGTCGTCGGGCGGCTTTACGTCGTGCTGGAGTCGGATCGCGGACTCGTCCTGCTCGACCAGCATGCGGCCCACGAACGAATTCTTTTCGAGCAGATGCTGCGTCGTCTGGAGGAGGCCGGCGCGGCCGCATCGCAACGGCTGCTCCTTCCCGAGACCATCGAACTGAGCGTGCGCGATGCGTTGTTCCTCCGCGAAAACCTGGGCGTGCTCACGCGTCTCGGCGTCGGCTTGAGCGAGTTCGGCGAACGCACCTTCCTCCTCGATGCGCTTCCGCCCTTCGTGAGGGCCAGCGACCCGAGGCGGTTCGTCGTCGGACTGGTCGATGAACTCAAGGCCGCCGGCGACAAGGTCAACAGCCTGCGTCTCGGAGAACACGTCGTGGCCAAGACCGTCTGCCGCCACAGCGTGAAGGCGAACGATCCGCTCGCCGGTCCCGAGCTGGAGAACCTCGTGAACGACCTCCGCCGCTGCCAGATGCCCTACACCTGTCCGCACGGCCGGCCCACGCTCATCGAGATGAATTTCCGCGAGCTGGAACGGAAATTCGGACGGGCGCAGTAGAGTCGTTGGCCCCGTCGAAGCGCAGGTAGATGGCCTTCAGGTAGGAGGCTTCGGGGAAGTTCGCGCGATGGTCGGGCGGATGCCCCGCGGTCTTCAACTCCTTGAACCGTCGTCCGCTCATCCGGGCCGCTTCACGCACGGCGCTGAAGAATTCTTCCGAGGAAACATGGGCGGAACACGAGGCCGCCAAGAGGATGCCATCGGGCTCCAGATGCTGGATGGCCGCGACATTCAACTGGCGGTAGGCCCCGATGGCTTTCTGGCGTTCGATCTCGCGTTTCGCCAGCGACGGCGGGTCGACGATGACCAGACCGAAGCGGCGTTTGTGCGGTTCACGGAACCACTCGAAGACATCGGCCTGGATGGTTTCATGGAACACGGCGGCGATGGTTGGATCAGCCGAGTTGAGCTGGAAGTTTTCCTTCGCCTCGCGCAACGCGTGTTCGCTGATGTCGAGGCTGGCGACGGAACTCGCGCCACCGCGCGCCGCGTAGAGGCTGAAGCCGCCGGAGAAGCTGAAGGCGTTCAGCACGCTGCGCCCGTGGGCGAGCGTTTCGATTTCGCGGCGGTTGTCACGTTGATCGAGGAAGAATCCTGTCTTCTGTCCCTTGAGCACATCGGCCCAGAACCAGATGCCGTTTTCGAGGAACTGGACGCGGCCACCAGGCGGAATCTTCCCGGACAGCGCAGCCCCGTCCACGAGATCGGGAATGCCCGAAGTGCGTGCGGCCAATTCCATGTTGCGACTCAGACGAAGCACGAGGCTGAGACCCGGAAAGGCTTCAGACAGGATTTCCCGCAGCAGACCAAAGTGCGGAATCCAGACCGGGCTGTAGAGCTTGAGCACGAGGACGTCGGCGTAGCGGTCCATCACCAGCGCGGGCCAGCCGTCGCTCTCGCCGTGGATCAAGCGGTAGCCGGTCGTCTCCGGACCGAACAGTCCGGCGCGACGGGCGATCGTTTCTTGGAGTCGCCGCCGCCACCAGGCCGCGTCGACGTTCGTCGGTTTGCCGACGTGGAGGCAACGGAAGCGGATGGGTGATTCCGGCTCGAACAATCCGACGGCCAGAAACTTGTCCTCGCGGTCGAAGACGACGGCGAGTTCACCGGCCGTTCCGGGACGGTTCTGTTCACGGATGCTGTCCGAGTAGAGCCACGGATGGCCCGAGCGCAGGATGGATTCGGCGCGGGCGGTGACACGGAGACGGAGACGGGCGGGCGGTTTCTGATCGGACATTGCTTCCGCCAGCGGAACAGCGGTTCAGCGCGGTTGCAACAGATACGTGGTCATCGAGCCCTTGCCCTTGACCTCGATGAGGCCGCGGCGGGCGAGGTTGAACTTGCCCTTGAGCAGGAAGTAGGTGGCTTCCGACACCTGGATCTTCTCCGGTGTTCCGTGGGATTCCATCCGGCTCGCCGTATTCACGGTGTCACCCCAGAGATCGTAGATGAACTTCTTGGTCCCGATGATGCCCGCGATGACAGGCCCGCTGTGCATGCCGATGCGGAGCCGCCATTTGGTGTCGTTCTCGCGGTTGAGCCGCGCGATCGAGCCCTGCATCTCCAGCGCCATGTGCGCGCAGGCCTCGGCGTGATCCGTCCGCGGGACGGGCAGGCCTCCGACGGCCATGTAGGAATCTCCGATGGTCTTGATCTTTTCGAGGCCGTAGAGCTCCGCGAGCCGGTCGAACTCGGAGAAGATCATGTTCAGCCAACGCACGATCTCGGCCGGTGAACTGCGGGCGGATTCCGAGGTGAACTCTACGAGGTCGGCGAAGAGCACAGTGACCGCCGGAAAGGCGTCGACGATGCTGTTGTGGCCCTGCTTCAAGCGGTCGGCCACCACCTTGGGCAGGACGTTCAGGAGGAGCGCCTCGGCCTTGGCCTGTTCCAGCTGCAGGTCCTGCATCATCGCGCGGTCATGGTCGCGGAAGCGTTTCTTTTCCAGCGACGAATCGATGCGCGCGCGGAGCAGGACGTTGTTGAATGGCTTGGGAAGAAAGTCCTCGGCGCCGCGTTCGATGGCGGCGATCACGCGGTCGCTCTGTTCCTCGCCCGACAACATCACCACCGGGATGTCCCGCAGGAGTTCGTCCGCTTTCATCCGGCACAGGACCTCGATTCCGTTCATGCCCGGCAGGTTGAAATCAAGGAGGACGACGTCGATCCCGCCCTTGTGCAACGCGACGAGAGCGGTTTCACCGGAGCTGCTGGTCTGGACCGAATAGCCCTGGGCGACGAGGAGCTGCGAAAGGATCTCGGTGCCGAGTTCGTTGTCGTCGACGATCAGCAGCGAGCCCTTGGTCGCCGCCGTCGCGGCGTCCTCCGCTTTGCGCGCAAGGGAGAGTTTGGCGGTGCTCCCCGCCAACGCACTGGGCGTCGCGGCCGTCGTATCGAGAATCAGCAGGAGATGGTGCGCGGCGTCCCGGATGCGATCCACGCTGTCGGCCGAAGGACCCGAAGCTCCCGGATGGGCGATGTCTTCGGCGCATCGGATAATCTCTTCCAAGGGCACCCGGACCTGGTCGCGGACAACGGCAAGGATGCGTTCACGGGATGCATTCAGCTCCGCAGCCGCTGTCGATATCTTCGAGAACAGCTGGAGCCCCTCCGGAGCAGGAGCAGGTGCATCGGTCGTTTTTTCAGTCAGCGACGCCATCGATGGGCTTCGTCCGGACGGACCGGCTTCAACCCATTGGGGCATCGGCGGGATGGATTCCCGTTTGAAGGGGATTGCACAAGAACCGGACAGGATTCGCCCGGGATACAAAACAGGCCGCCCGTTTCGGGGCGGCCTGCATTGGTGAAAGAATCCGAAAGGCCTCAGCCGATCAGATGAACTCGTTGATGATCGATTCGAGGTGCTCCTGGCGGCCGGACTGGAGACCCTTCACTTCGCCGATCTTGAGGGCGTGCTTCTCGCAGTCGGCGAAGCTGGCCTTGCCGGACTCGATCTTGGCGCCGATGCCGCTGTCCCAGCTGCTGTAGCGCTGCCTCACGAAGTCGCCGATGCGGCCGTCCTTGCGGATGGCGGCGGCGGCCTTCAAGCCGCGGGCGAAGGCGTCCATTCCCGCGATGTGGGCGAGGAAGAGATCATCCAGCTCGAAGCTTTCGCGGCGGACTTTGGCGTCGAAGTTCACGCCGCCGTGGGTGAGTCCGCCATACTTCAGCACGCGGAGCATGGTCTGCGTGGTGAGGTAGAGGTCGGTGGGGAACTGGTCGGTGTCCCAGCCGAGGAAGTAGTCACCCATGTTGGCGTCGATGGAACCGAGCGCGCCGGCGGCTCCGGCGACTTCCATCTCGTGCTCCATGCTCTTGCCGGCGAGCCACGCGTGGTTCACTTCGAGGTTCAGCTGGAAGTGCTCCAAGAGGCCGTATTCGCGGAGGAAGTTGAGGCAGGCGGCGGCGTCGGAGTCGTATTGGTGCTTGGTGGGTTCCTTCGGCTTGGGCTCGATGAAGAACGGTCCCTTCATCCCGATCTTCTTCTTGTAGTCCACCGCCATGTGCATGAACTGGCCGAGATGGTCCATCTCGCGTTTCATGTCGGTGTTGAGCAGCGTGGAATAGCCTTCGCGGCCGCCCCAGAAGACGTAGCCGGCGCCGTCGAGTTCCTGGGTCCACTCCATCGCCTTCTTCACCTGCGCGGCGGCGTAGCAGAAGACGTCGGCGTTGCAGCTCGTCGCGGCGCCGTGCATGTAGCGCGGGTGGACGAAGTTCTGGGCGGTGCCCCAGAGCAGCTTGATGCCCGTGTCCTTCTGGAGCTTCTTCAACTCCTTGGCCACGGCGTCGAAGTTCTTGTTCGACTCGGCGAGCGTCTTGCCGTGCGGGGCGACGTCGCGATCGTGCCAGCAGTAGAAGGGCGCGCCGATCTTGCTGGTGAACTCGAACATCGCGTGGGCGCGCTTGATGGCGTCCTTCACCGTGCCTTCGCCGGTGTTCCAGGGACGCTGCGCCGTGCCCCAGCCGAACATGTCGCCGCCGTTGCCGCGCATCGTGTGCCAGTAGACCACCGCGAAGCGCATGTGGTCCTGCATGGACTTGCCCTCGACGAGTTCGGCGGGGTTGTAGTGTTTGAACGCGAGCGGATTCTTGGAGTCCGCGCCTTCAAACTGGATCTTGGAAATCTTCGGGAAGTATTGGGGCATAAGATTGCGGGGCGTTGGGTCGATTTGCGCGGGGGCGAGAAAAAGCCAAAGGCGAAAGCCGCGCAAGTCTGTTGTCCCGGCGGAGATCGCCCCGCGTCCTCCAAACCAGCCATTGACTCCGTTCGCCGCCAACGGGAACGATGCCATCGCTGCCGTGGCTGCCGCGGATTGCGGGTGACGCGGCGGCTTCCCAACCTACGCTGAAATCTATGAGTCTGGATTCCCTTTACTCCAAGTTGACCATCAAGACGGGCGCCAAGATGGCGCTCATCGTCCTCGACGGCCTGGGCGACATCGCCACCATGCCCCAGGGCGAGCTCACCCCGCTCGAAGCCGCCAAGACCCCGAACCTCGACAAGTTGGTGGCCGACGGCGTCGCCCAGGGCCGCATGATTCCGGTCGCCCCCGGCATCACCCCCGGTTCCGGTCCCGGCCATCTCGCGCTCTTCGGCTATGACCCGATCGAGTTCGAAGTCGGCCGAGGCGTCATCGAAACCCTCGGGCTTGGCATCGAGTTGAAGGCCGGAGACGTCGCCGCCCGCGCGAACTTCTGCACGCTCGACGCCAAGGGCATCGTCACCGATCGCCGCGCCGGCCGCATCGCCACGGAAGTCTGCGAACGCCTGTGCAAGATCCTTTCCTCGAAGATCAAGAAGGTCGGCACCACGCAGGTCTTCATCTACCCCGGGAAGGAGCACCGCTTCGTCGTCGTGTTCCGGGGCGCCGGCCTTGAAGGGCCCGTGACCGACACCGATCCGAACCGCGAAGGCCTCCCCATCGCCACCGCGAAACCGGTGGACGCGAAGAATGCCAAGCAGAAGAAGGTCGCGAAGCTCATCGCCGACTTCTACAAGGCCGCCCTTCCGCTGCTCGCCAAGGAGAAGCCCGCAAACGGGTTCCTCATGCGCGGCGCGGCCCATCAGCCCGACATCCCGACCTTCGAGGAGCGTTACCTGATGAAGCCCGCCGCCATCGCCGTCTATCCGATGTATAAAGGCCTCTCGCAGCTCGTCGGCATGGTGAAGATCGAAGGTCCCCAGACCATCGCCGAACAGTTCGAGCGCTACGTCGCCGAATACGACAACTACGACTTCTTCTTCATCCACTACAAATACACCGACAAGGCGGGCGAGGACGGGAACTTCGAGGCGAAGACCAAGGCCATCGAGGACTTCGACGCCGCGCTCCCCATCCTTCTCGGCAAGAAGCCGGACGTGCTCGCCATCACCGGCGACCATTCCACCCCGTGCGCCATGAAAGGCCACTCCTGGCATCCGCAGCCGGTCCTCCTGCACTCGGCCTACAGCGGTTCAGACAAGCTGGAGCGCTTCACCGAGACCGGCGCCAACATGGGCAGCCTCGGCGTCTTCGAGGCGAAGTATCTCATCCGCCTGATGCAGGCGAACGCCAAGATGTTCGACAAATACGGCGCCTGATCGGCCCCAGCCTGAAGCAAGTTACGGAAACGGCGACTGGAGTTCATCCTGTCGCCGTTTTCCTTTCGGTGATTTAAGGCAAGCCGCTCAACGGCTCATCGCCAGAATCGCCGGATAGGTCGCCACCCACGCCCAGACGAAACGGTTTAGCCCAAGGACCAGCGCATTCGCCACGTGGAAGGCGCATCCTGCGGCGAGGAGAACGAATTTTCCTTCCGGGGGCAGGATCAGGACGACTGGGAGCACGAGCTCGAACAACACCATCCCGCCGCCGAGCACGGCGCACAACGGGCGACTGGAGGCGAGCCTCCGGGCCGGTGCGAAAATCCGGTAGGGCCCGTCCGACCTGAGCAGTCTTTGAAGGGCGCGCCCATTCCACCATCCGGCCGTCCGCAGTTTTGAAACGCCGGCCAGGAAGTAGGACAGGACGCTCTGGGCCACGATCCATCCGAGGCCCAGCTTGATCAAAACGGGCTCGAGAAACCCGCAGCTTGCGATCAACAGCCCGAGTTGAACCTGGAACAGCATGCTGTCGCTCCCGCCGCACACGGGGCCACGCGATCGAACAGTCAGCCAGATCGAATTGGCGAGCAGCAGCATGTTCACGATCACAGAGGCCCAGCCGAAAGGCTCCACCGGAGAGACGATCAGCCACCCGGCGAAACCAATTCGCACAGCCAGCCACGCTGTCACGGCGCTGCCTTCCAGCGCGCCTCCCTTGTCGTAAATGCTCCGAGTCTTGATCAGTTCCGCGGATTGAACGAACAGCCCGGCTCCGAGAAGTCGCTGGGTCCACAGCATGGCATCGGAAAGGTCCATGGCGTTCATTTGCCGGGACGTGCCAATGAAAGTTCTTCGGAAGTAAAAACGATCCGAGACGGCGCGCCGGGCTCGATCATGACCAAACGAAAACGATCCGGACCAGGGGAAGAGTGAAGGTGCGCAAGCCGGGTCCGGGTCAACCTCTCCAGCGTCGAATGGGCTTCCGACTTCGCAAACCGGTTTCGATCGGAATGAGGATCGTCGCGCAGTTCATCGACAGCCCGTTCGACGAGCGATGCTTCCAACAGCTCAAGGTTGCCCGACGGATTGAAGAGCACCCGCCCCAGATCGCGGGAGTCGTGATCCGCAAACAACGGCTTCCAATCCATCGCGACCGTCCCGCTGGAGACCAGGCAATACTCCAAACGCGGCACTTCCGCGAAGTCGTTGAAGAAGTTCCACGAGGGGAGGAACAGCTTCAGAGCGGACATCCATTGGTTTGAGGTCATTGCCCGGTGCGGTTCGCGAAAGTCGATTGATGGTCGCTACACTGGCCCCGGCTGATCGCCACGAAGAAAGCGGGTGG
>JAYUUX010000171.1:0-3882 GCA_043754645.1 Verrucomicrobiales bacterium
CCAGGCGGCACTCGGCCTGAACGAAATCGCCGTCAGGCAAAAAAACTGGTCCGAGGCCCGGCTGCAGGCGGAGAAATACCTGAAGGACGCCCCGCGCAACACCGCCGAGTTCCAGGCCATGGAACGTCGGCTGGACGACCTCAAGTCCGGGAAACTCCAGGACGAGGCGGACAAGGCGAAGTGATCCGGGGATGCGCGTGACCCACGTCATCACCCGGCTGGTGGTCGGTGGCGCGCAGGAGAACACCGTCTCGTCAGTCCTCGGTCTTGCCTCCGTTTCGGGAGTCCACTGCGACCTCATTTCCGGTCCCACCCACGGCCCCGAAGGAAGCCTGGAATCGGCGTTCGCCAACTCCCCGTCTCTTCTCCGCATCTGCCAGCCGCTGGTGCGGCAGATCTCTCCGTGGCTCGACTTCCAGGCGTATCGCGTTCTGAAGGCCATCTTTCGTCGCGACAGGCCGGACGTCGTCCATACGCATTCGGGAAAAGCCGGGATTGTCGGCCGCCTCGCCGCACGCCACGCCGGCGTCCCGGTCGTGATCCATACCATTCACGGTCCGTCGTTCGGACCTTTCCAAGGCCGCCTGGCAAACATCGTGTTCACCGCCGCTGAAAGGCTCGCGGGACGATCCACCGACCATTTCGTGGTCGTGGCAAATGCGATGCGTGATCAATACGTCGCGGCCGGAATTGGTCGAAGCGAGGACTACTCGTGCATCCGCAGCGGGTTCGATCTCCCGCCGTTCCTCACGGCCACGAACGACCTTTTGCTCCGGACGAAACTCGGGTTGAAGCCGGATGATTTTGTCGTCGGGAAAATCGCCCGCCTCTTCGAACTAAAGGGCCATGAGGACCTTTTCTCCATCGCGCCGGACCTGATCCGCCGGATCCCAAACGCCAAGTTCCTCTTCGTCGGCGACGGGATTTGGCGCGAACGCTTCGAACAGAAAGCGCGCGATCTCGGACTGCGGGAACACTTCGTCTTTACCGGCCTCGTGCCGCCCGCCGAAGTCGCCCGCTACGTCGGCGTCATGGATGCACTCGCCCATCTTTCGCGTCGCGAAGGCCTGCCGCGAGCGATCCCGCAGGCGATGGCCGCCGGGAAGCCCATTGTGGCCTTCGACTGCGATGGCGCCCGCGAAGTCTGCATCGACGGGACAACCGGGATTCTCCTGGCACCCGGGGATCTTGGCGGCCTGACCGGAAGCCTGGTCCGCCTGGGCGACGATCCCGCTCTCCGCCATCGACTGGGCGAAACCGGCCGCGAACTTGTGCGGAAAGAATTCACGATCGAAGCCATGGTCCATGGGCTCCACAGCCTCTATCAGAAGCTCCTGCTCCCGCGATGAACCTCCCCTTCCCCATCGGCTACTACGCGGCCGCGTTCCTCGCCGCGGGTTTCACCACTTGGTGCGCGCTGCCATTGTGGCGACGCTTCAGCCAACGGGTCGGCCTCGTGGACGATCCCGGCCATCGCAAGATCCATTCGACTCCCATGCCCCTTGCCGGTGGCCTTGCCGTGTTGACCGGCTTGGCACTGCCGTTGATCGCGGCCGTCATCCTGATTGCTTCTGGAGCCATCGGCGGGGATGCCTTCGATCGTCTTAGCTACGGCCTCGGGAAACGCGCCGTCCAACTCACAGCCATCGTATTTGGCGCCATCGGCATGCTTGCGCTTGGTGTGGCCGATGACCGTTTCGAGTTGAAGCCCCTGCTCAAGTTTTCCGGCCAATGCGCCATCGCCTTCATCGTCGCGGCGTCGGGCGTCCGCGTGACCTTGTTTGTCGACAGCGTGGCGTTCAGCTACGCCGTGACCATGCTGTGGATCCTGACCGTGACCAACGCGGTCAACTTCATGGACAACATGAACGGCCTGTGCGCAGGAATCGGAACGATCGGAGCCCTGCACTTCGGAATCCTCGCAGCCGCCCGCGGCCAATACCTCGTCGCCCTGCTGGCCTTCCTCGCCGCCGGATCTCTCGCCGGGTTCCTGCCGCACAACTACCCGAAAGCCTCGTCGTTCCTCGGCGATTCCGGCAGCCATCTCGTGGGATACCTGCTCGCCGTGCTGGCCATCCTGCCCCACTTCTATTCGGCAAAAGCCGGGACAAGCCACGTCGCCGTCTTCAGCCCTCTGCTCATCCTCGCCGTGCCGCTCATCGACCTCGCCAGCGTTGTCATCCTCCGCACCAGCCACCGCATCCCGTTCTGGGTCGGCGACACGAACCACCTTTCCCATCGCCTCGTTCGGACTGGCCTCGGCAAGCCCACGGCGGTGGCGTTGCTCTGGCTCTGCGGCATTGTCGCCGGCTCACTCTGCTACTTTCTCTGAAGCCGGGCTGCCTCCGAGCGTCCGCAAAAGGACTAGGCAAACCGCGGTGCCGGTGAAGTAGTTGAACAACATTGCCGCCTTGTCGAAGTCACCGATGAGCCGCTGGCCAAATCCAAGCTGTGCGAAAATGAGCAGGCTGAGCACGAGCGTTCCTTCCAGCCAATTCGCCCGCTGCTGACGGAAGACCTCGCCTCGAAGCAAGGCCACCAGCGCTCCCAGACCGGCCAGCGTCTCCAGAACAGCGATCGAGTAGTAGGAGACCGTCATCCCCGGAAACGCGCCGAGCATCGACTTGCCGAAGGAATCGATAAACCACGTCGGCACACCGCCGCCCATGAACTTCGGCGGACCTGCCAGGCACCAAGTAGCCAGCATCAGCAACGCGATCGAGAGACGGGTGCCGACCGTGATCAACCGGGGCGAAGGATGAAGCGTATTGGCCATGGCCGACTGGAAAGCAGTCTCTGAGCCGGACGGGCAAAGCGGACAGCGATCCGGTTCGCCCAATCGTTCCAGCCATTGCCAATAAGGCCGCGCCTCCGCCATCTTGACGGCCGCTCATGAGCAAACGGTTCTACATCACCACGGCCATCTACTACGTGAACGGGGCCCCGCACCTCGGTCACGCCTACGAAAAGATTATCACGGACGTCATCGCCCGCAGCCGCCGGTTCATGGGCGAGGAAGTCTTCTTCCTCACGGGCATCGACGAGCACGGACAAAAAGTCCAGCAGGCCGCCGACGCGGAAGGCAAATCGGCCCAAGCCTACACCGACGGGTTCGCCACCATTTGGAAGGCCTTCGCCGCGAAGCTGGGATTGTCGAACCAGGACTTCATCCGCACGACGGATACGCGCCACAAGGAAGTCGTCCAAGCCGTCCTGTCCAAGCTCAACGCCCAGGGCGACCTCTACAAGGAACCCTACAAGGGCTTCTACTCGGTGAAGGAAGAAACCTTCCTCACGGAGAAGGACCGCAATCCCGACGGCACGTGGGCCGCGCAATGGGGCGAAGTCGTCGAACTCGTGGAGCACAACTGGTATTTCAAGATGGGCCAGCACCAGCAGTGGCTCATCGACTACATCGAGGCCAACCCACAGTTCATCCAGCCGGACAATCGCCGCAACGAAGTGCTCGGCTTTCTCCGCTCCGAGAAGCTGGAGGATCTCTGCATCACACGGCCCAAGGCCCGCCTGAGCTGGGGCATTCCGCTGCCGTTCGATCCGGAGTTCGTCACCTACGTATGGTTCGACGCGCTCACGAACTACATCACCGTCCCCGCCTCGCTCGGCGACCCAGCTGTCGTCGATCAACTCAAGGGCTTCTACGATCCGGCATCCGGCATCCGGCATCCGGCATCCGAGTTGTGGCCCGCCGATGCGCACGTAATCGGGAAGGACATCCTCAAGTTCCACGGCGTCTATTGGCCGATCATGCTGAAGGCGATGGGAGTCGCCTTGCCCAGGCAGCTGCTCGTCCACGGCTGGTGGCAGAAGGACGGTGCGAAGATGAGCAAAAGCACCGGCAACGTGGTCGATCCCATTACAGTG
>JAYUUX010000172.1:0-2841 GCA_043754645.1 Verrucomicrobiales bacterium
GCGACGTTCTCGACGAAGCGGATCATGTGGGCCAGCTCGCTGCGGGGCACCGTGGCGTCCTCAAGGATCGTAGTCGGAGCCACGCGGGCCAAAGCGGAGAAGGCCGAGCGGCGGGCGCTGGCGAGCTTGTTGGCCTCCTCGTCGTTGGCGGCCACGCGGACTTCGCGGCTGCCCTTCTCGCGGCAGATGCGCTCCATGGCGGCGGCTTCCTCCGCAACGACCGCCGGATGTCCGTCCGTCTCCATCAGCAGCAGAGCCTCGCAGTCCGTTGGCAGGCCAATCTTCGCATAGTCCTCCACGCAGCGGATCGTCGTCCGGTCGAGGAACTCCAGCGTGCACGGGATGATCTGCGCCGCGATGATGGCCGAGACCGCGTCGGCCGCGGCGTCCATCTGGTCGAAGATGGCGACCATCGTCTTCTTCGTTTGCGGCTTGGGGATGAGGCGAAGCAACACCTTGGTGACGACGCCGAGCGTGCCTTCCGAGCCGATGAAAAGATCCTTCAACGAATAGCCGGCCACGTCCTTCACGCACTTGTTGCCGCTGAAGATGACTTCTCCGGAAGGCAGGACCACTTCCAGGCCCATGACGTAGTTGCGGGTCACGCCGTATTTGAGCCCGCGCAAGCCGCCCGAGTTCTCCGCCACGTTGCCACCGATGGTGGAGATCTTCATCGAACCGGGGTCGGGCGGGTAGAACAGCCCGGCGGCCAACGCGGCGTCGGCGATGGCGAGCGTGGTCACACCCGGCTCCGACAAGAGGGTGAGGTTGGCGCGGTCGAGTTCGAGAATGCGGTCCATCCGCACGGTGCAAAGGATGATGCATCCTGGGCTCGGAACGCTGCCGCCGCTCAAGCCGGTGCCGGAACCACGCGTGACGACGGGCGTGCCGGTTTCATTGGCAAGTTTGAGGATTTGCGATACCTGCTCCGTCGTCCGCACGAAGACGACGACGCTCGGCATCGCGGACATCGCGGCGGTGCCATCGAAAGAATACGGGATCAAGTCCTCCTGCGAGGTCAGAAAATCCTCCGGAGCGACGAGGGCGCGGAGCCGACTCAGGACGGCCGGCGAAACGACTTTGGCGGACTCGGACGATGACGGACTGCTGGCGGACATGCGGAGAGTCTGGAGCACGAGCGCCCCAGAGGCCAATTCGCAAAGTGGATGGAAGCATTCACCGAGAATCCCTTTGAGACCCTGAGCCTATCCAAGCAATGCGCCCTCGTTCTCGGCTCCGTAGGAGCCACCTGTCTATAGCACCGACAGCTTGACGATCCCCAAGCTCCGTCAGGAGCGGCCTTCAACAAAGCAGAGCCAAGCAATGATTCGACCTCGTCCGGGACCTCGAGGTCGCTCCTATCGGAGCTTGGGCTGCGTGATGGCGAATGTGTCTATAGACAGATCAGCCCTGCGGGCTTTTTGCGGAAGGCTTCAAACATGGCCATGCCCGATCGACCGCGAGCTGTCCCCTGAGAATAAGGCGCAACGCTTCGAGCTCGTCGGTGGGCATCGCCGGCCTCACATGTCCTGCGGTCCGGCCATCTTTTCGCCGTCGAGGGTGTAGATGCCGACGAGGTAGCCGTTCTCGCGGACTTCGCCGACGTGCAGCTTGCCGAACAGGGTCACAGGCTGGTCCATCATCGGGCGGATGCCTTTGCCGGTCATCTTCACGCTGATCCACTCGTTGATCTTGGGCACGGAACCGTAGCAGCACATCGACTGGTCGCGCATGATGAGGAACTCGGTCACAAGCCCGCCCTCGACCTTGAGCGGGAGCATGAAGCCCCTCACGGCCACCTTTTGCTGGTTGAGGGCCTTCACCTTCTCGGGGATCTGGCCGTCGGTGCGCGCGCGGACTTCGGCGAGCTGGTTGGTCTGCGCAAGGAGCAGGTCTTCGGGCAGGTCGAAGTTGTAGCCGGACAGTTTGTCGAAGCCGACGCCGGTGTAGCCAGGCTCAACATCCTTGGGCGCGTCCATGACGACCGCGGTCCCGAGGGGCTGGTCGGGAATCAAGGCCGCCGCGGATTCGGTCGCCATCTTGTCGACGCTCTTCAGCTTCGCATCAGCCGGTGCGACCGGCGCGACGATGGGTTCGCCCTTCACCTCGGCCACGGCCGTTCCGCCCGGCGCGGCGTCCGCATTGCCGGCGGCGGGTTTCACGGGGGCATTGGTCGCGGGAGGCGTCGGAGGCGAGGACTGCTGTGAGCAGCCGACGGCGACCACGGCTGCGGCGGCGACGGAGAGCGAGAGGCGGGCGATCGAATTCATGGAGCTTTGCGGCGGTTCCCGGTCATTTCTTCAGGTCGAAGGTCCGAACGGAATACTGCTTAGTGGCAATCTGGATCGACGGGACCCGGACGGCAAGGAGCTTGGCGGTCTTGAACGCGTCCGACCGGCCTTCGAACTGGGAGGTGTCGCCCCGCTTTTCGCCGGTAGCCGCGTTGGCGGCGGCGCTTAGGACGACAGTTTCTACCTTCCCTCCCGCAGCGACCTCGACCGTCACGGTTTCATTGGTCACGCGGATGAAGTTCTCCGCATGGCCGTCGAGAACCCAGAGCGAGAGTTTGCCCGCCTCCGTGTCGCGCAGGAGTTCGAGGTTGAACTCGTGGGAACCAAGTTCGACCAGTTGGCCGCCCATCTTGGACGCATGGGCGTGGCCGTGATCGTCCTTGCCGGAAGAGTGGTCATGGCCGGCGTGGTCATCGGACTTGCCGCAACCGGAGGTGAAGAGAACGGCGGGAATCAGGAGAGTGAGGGCGAGTAGTTTCATTTTAAATCGATGGTTCAGGAGACGGGAACAAGGTTTTCGGCGACGGGAGTCCGGTAGGCTTTCCAAGCC
>JAYUUX010000173.1:0-11994 GCA_043754645.1 Verrucomicrobiales bacterium
CCAAAGCCAGGCGGCCCCTCCGCCAGCTCGCCGCATAGATTGAATAGCACATCGCTTTTCAATCTACGCATTCAACGGGTGCTTGGCGTGACGCTTACGATTGCTTAGCGCACGCCAGACCTTCAAGCCCGGCATGGTCTCCTAGGTGTTTTGGATCAGGGGATTTAGACATCTCGCCGAGCCGCGAGTCGAGGCCCTCTCACACCGCCAACGCCTTCAGCAACGCATCCCTCGCGTCCACGTAGTAGTGGATCGTGATCTTCGCCGCGAGGTCGTCCGGGAGCTCGTTGAGCTGCCGCCGGCTGGCGATCGGCATGAGGATGCTGGCGGCACCCTTCTCGATGGCGATCTCCACCAAGGACACGGGATTGTAGATCGGTTCCATCGATCCACCGAGATTGAGTCCGCCCGCCACTACCATGCCGCCCTTCAGGCTCTTTTGCAGCAGGGAGGAGCACAGGGCGAGAAGGGCGCCGACGCCGACGCCCGATCCGCTTTTGGCACTGTCGAAGGCGCGCAACTGGATCGAAAACTCGTGCTGGCGCGGATCGCGGTCGCCGACCAGCTCACGAGCTCGAACATAGAGATTCTGCTCCGCGCACCGGACGCTTTCCTTGAAAGGCGGCGGTGCCGGTTGGTTCAGGATCTTTACCCCGCTTCCTGCCCCTTCCGTCACATCCACGCGATACAGTCCCGGATTCTCGTCTCCGCCGCCGGGCGACATGACCCAGACCTGTCCGGGCGGCAATGGGTCGCTACCAATGCTGTCCTCGCTGTAGAGCTCGGGAGTCGACACGAATTTTTCCACTCCGTCCTCGCCAATCGAGTAGCTGAACTGTGTGTTGCGGAACTCCGCCGATCCGATGCGTTTCTGCTGTTCCTTGACCCGGCGACGGGTTTCAAGCGCCAACCGAACCGCCCATTCCAGCACGTCGTCGGCGACCGGCGTTTCCGGGTTCGGCGACATCAGTTTGATGAGCCCGCTGACCGTCTTCTGCACTGCGGTGGTGTCCCGTCCGCTGAGCGCGCCGCCCAGGTGAACGCGGCCCGGCAAAATATTCTGCCGGCTCTGGCGGCGAAGCTGGTTCCAGCATTCCGAGAGGAAATCGCTCACAAGGCCGAAGTGGTTGGTCAGGACCTCGCGGCTGATTTTCGGGATGTCCCAGCCGGGCATGTAGGAATGGATCCGGTCCATGAACGCCGTGTCATCCCGCATCTCGGGCGGGAGCGGTCCGAAGAGGTGGCCCACCCGCTGTTGGTGCTGCACGTCCACGTCGAAGTTTCCGACCAGCACGATGCCGCCGTCCGCGCGGATGCTCTCCTTTCCACGGCTGAACTCCCCGGACTCCATGTAGCCCTTCATGATGTTCACGCCGTCCTTCTGGTCGAAGGAGACTCCCGACACCTCGTCGAAGCAGACCACGTCGTATTGGCAGACGAGCCCCCGCTGGCCGTTGGCGTTGTTCACGAACATCCGGGCCACCGACGATTTACCCCCGGAAACCAGATGCGCATACGGCGAGATCTGCTGGAACAGATGGCTCTTGCCCGTGCCGCGCGGGCCGAGTTCCACCATGTTGTAGTTGCGCTCAACGAATGGAACCATCCTCAGGATGATCAGGTCACGGGCCCGCGGCGTCAGTGTGTCGGGCTCCATTCCGACGCTTCGGATCAGGAAGTTCTTCCACTCGTCCGTCGCGAATCCCTCCCGTCCGCGATAAAGCACCGGCAGGACCTCCCGTTTCGAGAGCTGGATCTCCCGCATCGTCTCGATGCCGAAAGGCCTTCCGTTCCGCTCCTGCGCGATGGTCGGATCGTAGGTCAGCTCGACCTCGGCATAGAATCCGCCCGTGAGCATCCGCTCGTTGGCGTGGACCATCTTCTCGTTGATCCGGACATCCTTGAGCTGGAGACTGGGAAGGGTCGCAAGGAAGGAGTCGGTCGCGGCGTCGAGCCGCGCGGTGACAAGGTCGATGAGCTTCACCTGGCCTTTTTCCTTGGCCCGCGCCTTGAACAGCTCGTGTTCGCCCGCTCTGACGGTCTTCTCGCCCAATTGTCGCTCCACGATCTTGAGTCCCTCGGCGATCTCCTCCGGGTCGACCGAGGCGCAGTAGCGGCCCAGAAGGAACTCGGCCACATAGGTTGGCACCGGATACTGGCCCTTGAACCGGCGCACGAGATCCTTGCGCACCACGTAGCCCTCGAAGGCCTTCGTTGCGATCGTGTCGATGGAATCCATTTGTTCGCTCATGTTCTTACTCTCCGATGGTCGTGGTCATTGAATGGATGACCTGACCGTTTTCGCCGATCAGCACCAGCTCGGCTTCTCGTTTCCGCCCGGGTTCTTCCTCTAGGAAAACCGTCACCTTTCCGTCGGCAGTGGTTTCGCGGGACTGCTTGTCGGACAAAAGAGAGGTGCCCGGATCCGAAAGGCTGGTCCTTAGGTCCACCCGCTCCTTTCCGCTCCCGCCGTCGACGAGCACCCGGCATTTCGCGCCGGTCCATCGGGCTTCGGAGATGCGGGCGGAACCCTCCGGGGACCGGTTCGTCGCAAATCGGAGCCGGGGCGTCACCATCTCCTGAAGAGACAGGCCGCCATGCGAGTATTCCGTGGAAGCCCGGTAGCAGCCCACGCCCGGAGGACAGGCGATGGCCACCGAAGGATTCCAGTGCCATTTGAACGTCGTCACGCCGGGTTCCACGTCGGGTTTCAGGGCCGCGCACCGTCCCCAGCGGTCTTCGGTCAGGAAAGCCTTCAGCTCCACCTTGGGCAGACCGCCCGGCAGAAGGAGCCAGCCATGGTCCGTGACCACGATTACCTCGGTCCATCCAGCTTGGAGTAGCGCGCCTATTCGGCTGGCCAGATCACGGATTTCGGTTTCCACGCTGCGGGCGAGTTTCCAGCCCTCGTTGTGTCCCCGTTTGTCCAAGGCGCCGGACTCAGTCCATGCGAATCCGGAAGGATCGCCGGTGTCGTCGGGCCCCAGGCATTGCCAGTCTTGTGTCCTGAGAAGGTCGAGAAACCTGTCCTGGGTCCACCGCTGGCCGGTCGCGGCCATCTGCGTCGAAAATTCCGCGCCTCCGTCTCCTCCGGCTACGCGATCCGCCACCGGGGATGCCGCTGGTTTGGCCGTGGCGGTGACAGAGGGTATCGTGGACCACTCCCAGTCCAGTTCACCCGGCACGCCACTGCCGGCGAGCTCGGTCATCAGCTGCCGACCCACGTCCATTCGCAATCCGTCCGCGAAAAGCACCACACGGCCCGATGCGGGCAGGATCGCCGGGCTTCGTTTGGCGGTTGCTCCCCCGTTCGCCGTAACGAGCTGCTGCAGATGGCGGGCGGTCGTTTCCAACCAGGGCAGGTAGATCGAACGCAGCACCTGCAACACCGCGCCATGCTCTTCCTGCGTGCCACATGCCGCCATCGTGGCAAGCGCTGAAGCATCCACCCGCCATCCCTCCTCTGCATAATATTCCGCGAACTTCTCGGGTGTCGGCGCCCCCGGGGAGATGGCGCACGCCGCTGCCAGGCGGGCCAGCGGTCCAAGCACCGTGGCCAGCGGACTCAAACCGATCTTCTGCCACGGATGGTCGCGCCGCGCCGCGTGCCGGGATTCCAGTTCGGCGATGCGACCGATCACCTCGGCCTGCTGCTGATCCACCAGAGTCTCCAGCGCCTGCCCGAGTCTCCGTTCCTCCAGCAAGTTCATCGTTGGCCAGACCTCGGCCGAATCGAACATGGTCGGCTGCTGCGGGGCAGCCCGATTGAGCCACTCGACTACTCCGGGATGGTTGGCAGGTCCTTCGGTAAATCGTTTCCAGACTCCGGCCCAGTTGTGCGAACGATCCGCTAGGAGTCTCGCCGCCTTCAGCGGACCGTCCTTTACCGGATCCAGGCCGAAATCCGATTTGGTCTGCTGGCAGAAAGCCAGCCATTCCGCTTCGGTTCGCCCTTTCTGGAATGCTGCCGGATCGCCGAGCCAACGGAGAATCAGGCCGTTGGGATCGGGTGCCAGAAGGCCGTTCAGGTAATCCGCGTCCAGCCTGTGTCCCTTGAGCTGTTGGATTGGCACGGCCACCAGTCTAGGCAAGGCCCCGGCTAGCGCGTCCAAGGTCGCCTGGTCCTTCGCAAGGTCGAGGCTCATACCGCCGAGGGTGGAGACCAGATATCCGTAGGGCGTCCATTCCCTGCCGTTGATGTGCATCCACATCACTCCCCGGTATTGTAGTTCGACCAGGGCGGCGATCTCCGGGGTGCAGTCCTCGACCGCCCGCAAATGCTCACGCCCTATGCCTGGAAGGTAGAAAACCGGAGTTGTTCCCGCCGGTGGAGCTCCATCGACGACCCGGCCCTCAATGCACCGGAGCCAGAGCGCCGGGCCCGTTCGCTTGGCCGCGTCGTAATTCCCCAGCCGGTAAAGTTCCGGCATCTGCTCCTGCAACAGCGGCGTCACGTGCTCCCAAAGCCGTTCCGGATCGGGCCAGAGCACCGCGCACGGCGCCACCTGGTCGCCGGGAGCGAAGGCCTGGGCGGCTGTCCTCAGGGCGGCCAACACACTTTGTCCCAGGGTTTCACTCATGATTTTGGACCAGTGTTGAGGAGATGGAGTCGGAACTCATGTTCACCAAGTGTCTGTCGGCACAGTTCCACCAGATGTTCGTGGTGCGTGAAGAGAAACACCTGGGTCCGTTTGGCCAGACCGGCGAGCTGCGGCAAGATCGCCTTCGTGCGCTCATTGTCGAAGGTGATCAACAGGTCGTCGAGAATGAGGGGCATTGGTTCGTGTTCCTCCAGATAGCGGTCAAGCGCGGCCAGCCGAAGGGCCAGAAACAGTTGGTCGCGGGTCCCTTCGCTCATCCCATCCACGGCCACGGTGGTGCCATCGGGCCGCGCTCCCACCAGGACGGGGACATCCTCTGCGCTGAATTCCGCGTCGAGGCCGCTGAAGGCCCCTCGGGTGATGCTCTGGAAGAGCCGGCCGGATCTTTCCAGGAGCGGACCTTGGTTCTCCTTGCGGAAACGCTCGATCTGCGCCTCCAAAAGTTGCGTAGCCAACCTGAGCCGGACAAAACGGCCGGCGTCCTCCCGCAACGTTGCGGCCAAAGATTCCGCCTGTTGTCGATGGTCCGCCGCCGCGTCCCCGGCCTTCTCCAGCTCGTGCTTGCGCCGCTTCGCTTCCGACAGCGTGTCTTGGGCCCGCTGCAGCAGTGATTTTTTTTCCTGCCGTTCGCCTTCGTGCTGCGCCTTCTGTAGTGGGAAATCGTCGGGGTTCTCGGCCCGGACCTGGGCGATGAACTCGTCCACCGGCTGGCCGCGGGCCAGCCCGCTCAAGGTGTCCCGGAACGTCGCGACCTGCGCCGACGTCAGGTCCTTGGTTTCGAGGTTGGCCAAGACCGGCTCCAGCTCTTCCGCGGAGTTCAGCTTGGCCAGACCGACCAACTCCTCCAGTGTTTGAACCGCTCGGGTGGTCGTTTGGTGCTTCTCCTCCAGCTCAACTTGGGCCTTCTTGACCTGGCCGGCCAATTGGTCGTGCCGGGTTTGTCCGTCCTTGGCGGCGACCAGCGCCTTCCACAACGCCGCCTCTTGGGCTTCGGCAGTGTCGCCCTTGACGCCCAATGTCGCGGCGGTCTCCCCCACCTCCCGAACGTAATCGCCCACCTGCTGTGAAAGTGTCCGCGCCTCGGCCGACCACTCGCTCCACCGGTCAAAGCTGGCGAGGAGCTCCTTCCGCTCCTGCAACAGCGCCAGCCCGGACTCCGGCGAGATCCCTTCAGGCAGCCCGACGGCTTTGCACTGCGCGTTCCAATCCTGCGTCGCCGCTTCGGCCGCTTTCGCCATGCGGGCGCGCTCACGCCCCAGCGCGTCCTGTTGCTCCTTCAAGGCTTTCAGCACGCCCGCCACGGCTTCTCGGTGGCCCTCGGCCTTCTCCGCTATCCGGACCTTGTTTCTGGCCGCTTCGAACAGAGCGGAGAAACCTTTCGCTTCGGGTTCATCGAGCACGGTCGCCAGCGCCTCGTTGGCCTGCCGGACTTGCTGCCGTTTCTGTTGGAGAGACTCCTCCGCCGTCCTCAGCTTGGTCCGCAGCTCTTTGAATTCGCTCCAAGCTTCCCGCCACTCCTCCATCTCATCGGGTGTTCGCGGCGTCATGCCGCAGGGCGTCCAAGCTTCTTCCCAAGCAGCCTGGCATTTCTCCAGGGCGGAACGGAGTTCTTCGGATTTCTTCTCCGCCTCTTGGTTCTGGGTCTCGGATTTCGAGATCTGGAACCGCTTCTCTTCCGCCTGGGCCACCGCTTCCGCGTGCTCGAACAGCCCGTCCGCGATTCCGTCCGCCTGCGCCACGGTTTGCGGGAACGCATCCTCCAACGGCATCCCGGGCACGAGCTCCTCCGTGGCCCCGCCGTCTTTCCACTCCGCCAACACGAGGGTCCAGCCGTGGTCCCGGCGTTGCCGGGCGGCGCGCAGCGCATCGGGCGACGGCAAAGCCCCGCGGCGCGCGTCCCGCCCGAGCTCGGCTTGGATGTTCTCGATCCGCTTCTTCCCTTCCAAGATTTTGGTTTCCTCCGCCTTGAGGTCTCTGCGGAGCCCTTCCATCTCGTCGCGGACTCGTCGGATCGTGGCTTTGCTGGGCGGCGTCAGGTCCGCGGTCGCGTCGAGGTTCCTCGGTGCCCCCGGCAGACGCCCGTGCCGGTCGGCCGCTTCCCGGGTAAGGCGATTGGCCTCGGCCTCCGCCGCGACCACCGTCCGGTCCGCCTCCGTCGCTGCGGCGGCGCTGGCCAAGGCATCCCGCAGCGGTGCCAGGTCCGCCTCCGGCAGCGACTCCAATTGCTTTTCCCGGGTCTCGATCTGGGCCTGAAGCTCCGCGAGCTTGGCGGTGTTGGCTTGCTCAAGGCCCGCGGCCGCATTGAATCTGCGGGCCGCCTCTTCGCACGCCAAGCGGGCGGCGCTTCCCAGCCGGAGCGTTTCGATCGCCTCCTGTCCGCCTTCGAGCCCGAGGTTGTGCATGCCCGCGCGCAACGTCAGCGCGAGGCCGGCCAGCTTGGTTTCCCGTTCGGACCAGGCCTTCTTGCGGTCGCGATAGCTCCCCAGGTCTTGGTGCAGCCGGTCCACGGCCGTGGTTTGCTCCAAGACCGCTGGGGAGACCTCGCACCCGGCCAGTTGTTCCTGGAGCACAGCGACGTGTTTCGTCAAACGGTGGACTTCTCCTTGGCTGGCCGCGGCCAGGGTGCGGGCGGCACGCGCCCTGGCGACAAAGTCGCTCGACACGTCAGGCAGCGGTGGCATCTCGCTGAGCAGCCGGAGCTGTTCGCTGAGCCGTCCGACCGCCGGCAGCGCGTCTTCGCACCGGGCGATCCACTCCAGGCGTCGGCTCAACTCCGCGAGCTCCAGCTCCAGGTTCTTCCGGGTCTCCTCGGCCACGGCCAGCTCCCGCTCGACCGCTTCCCAGGTCTCGGGGTTCACCACCGAGTCGCGGCTTTGCTTGAGCAGGTCTTTGTGGCGCGTCGCGGCCGGCCGGATGGTCACGTTGGCGGTGGCCCTGCCCTTGAACAGTCCCTCGGCCTCCTCGTTGAGCGCCGCCAGCACCTTCTGGATTGGCGTCCCGCCCATGCTGGCGGAGAAGAGCGCATTGCCGACCTCGCCATCGGCGCTCAGGAGCTGCCGCGCGCCTTCCCGCAGCTCGGTCCCGCCCAAGCCGAACATGCTGGAGAAGTAGTTCTGATCCACGCCGCCGAGGAACGGTGCCAGCGCCGTGTCGGGCAACTCCTTGCCCGCCGCATCCAGCAGGGTGTTCTTGTTCCCTTTGCGCCGCTGGAACATCAAGCGTCCGCCGGCCCGGTTGCTGACCTCTCCCCGGATCCGCAGGTTCTTGTAGTCATGCCGGAAGTTGTCCGCGGACTGCCCGTGGATGCCGAACAGCAGGTCGCGGATGGCCCGCAACAGGGAGCTTTTCCCCGCTTCGTTCTCCCCGAAGATGACGTGGAGGTCGCAGGCGTGGGCCGGGAACGGCAGTTCCAGGTCCGTGAAGGGCCCGAACGCCGGGATGTCCAACCGTTCAAGTCTCATGCGGCGTGGCCTCCCTTCGTCGCCAACGCGTCGAGGATGATGGACCGGACCTCGTCCAGGATCACCGGATGCCGGCCTTCATCCAAGTCCGCCTCCACCGAGGTCCGCACCTCGCTCGGCAGGACGTCGAGCATCTCGGTGATCTCGGTCGGGAGCGTCAACGCACCGCCTTTCGCCTGCTCGAGGGTTTCCAGCACGACTTTGGTGAGGTCATCGCGTCCCGCCAGTTCCGCCAGGTCGTAGAGCGGGGTCGTTTCGACCCGGACCCGCTCGATCCACACGGCCTCCTCGCCGTGGTCCTGGGCCCGGGCGGTCATTTCGGCCCGCCAGCGCTGGGGATCCCGATGCAGCGCCCCGTGCAGCCCGGTGGCGCCTTTGAGGACGATCCGGGCGGCAACCAACCGGCCCTCCGCTGCGGCGACGGCTTGTCCCAACCTCTCGCTGGCCCGGCGGAGCGCATCGGATTCCTCCTCCACTCCGGTGAGCTCGACCTCCAGAACCTGCCACCGGACGACATCCAACGGTTGCCAATCCGCGCTCTCGACCTCCAGCGCGTCGTTCACCGTCACCAACCGGCAGCCGCGCGGTCCGGCCTCCCGGGCGTGTCGGCCCTGGCAGTTGCCCGCGAACACGATCCACGGATCCTCGCTGATGACCTCGGGCTGATGGATGTGGCCGAGCGCCCAATAGCCGTAGCCCTTCCCGCGCAGGTCGTGCTCCGAGCAGGGCGCGTAGGTGTCGTGCCCCGGGCGACCGGTCAGGCTCGTGTGCAACAAGCCCAAGTTGAACCGGCCCGGCACCGCCGCCGGATAGTCTTTGGCCAAGTTCTCGGGCACCGCCCGGTGCGGGAAGCCCCGCCCGTGGACCACAACCGGATGCCCCGGAACCTCAATTGATTCCGTCGTCCGGGTGGAGAACACGTGCACGTTCTCGGGCAGACTCAGCTTTTTGGAGATGACCGACGCGGCATCATGGTTCCCCGCGATGAGGTAAACCGGGATGCCCTTGGCTTGGAGCCGCACCATCTGGCCACGGAAGAAGAGGCCGGTGCTGTAGTCTTTCCAGTCGCCATCGTAGAGGTCCCCCGCGATCACCACAAATTCCACATCCTCTTCGATGGCGAGGCCCACCAGGTTCTCAAAGGCCCGTCGTGTTGCGCCTCGGAGCAGTCCGACCGGTGCGCCTTCGTGCAGTTCCAGTCCTAGGAGCGGACTGTCCAGATGCGGGTCGGCGGCATGGATGAATCGGAACATGGTTGGTTATTTCGGGTTGCCTCGACTCGGCCCAGTTCCCAGTCGCGCCCGCGCGAGATGCACGGCGTCGTGCAGTTTATGCTCCAGTTGTTTCTTGGGCGGCAGTTCCGTCAGATACTCCGCCACGCGGATGCCTCGGCCAGCCAGTTCAAACACCTCCACCCGCTCGTCCGACTTTTCGGAGCACAGGATCAATCCAAGAGGTTCTTCCTCTCCGGGCTGGGATTCGTGCTTCTTTAGCCAGCGCAGGTAGAATTCCATCTGCCCCACGTCGGCCGGCGCAAAACGCCCCAGCTTCAGGTCGATCACCACCAGCCGCCGCAACCGCCGATGGTAGAACAGCAGGTCCAGGTAGAAATCCTCCCCGTCCACGGTGATGCGCTTCTGCCGGGCCAGGAACGCGAAGTCGCTCCCCATCTCGACCAGGAACTTCTCCAGATCGCACAGAATCGCCGACTCCAGATCCTTTTCCGAATAGGCCCCTTTCAAACCAAGGAAATCCAGGAAGTAGGGATCGCGGAAGACCAAGTCGGGAGTCAGCCGGTCTTCGTCCCTCAATGCCTTCAGCTCCATCTCCGCCAGTTTCGCAGGCTTCTTCGACAGCGCGGTGCGCTCGTAAAGCATCCCGGCGATCTTTTGGCGGAGCATCCGCACACTCCATCGCTCCACCCGGCACATCTCCGCGTAGAAGTCGCGTTGCAGGTGTTTCTTGAGCGGCAGCAGCTCCACGAAGTGCGACCAGCCCAATTGTCGCGACAGTGTCGCGACAATCTTCTCTTCCGGAAAAACCTCCGCGAACTGGATCATGCGCCGCAGGCTTTTTTCGGCAAACCCACCGCCAAACTCCGGTGCCAATTGTGCCGAAACTGTCGGCACAATCTCCGCGCCATACTCCGCCCGCTTCGAGCTCAGGATGTCCCGATGGATGCGCCGGCCGATCTGCCAATACAGGAGCACCAACGCGGCGTTCACCCCACGCGCCACCGTCTGCCGGGCAGACTGGATCAGTTCGCGCAGGTCAGACACCAGCGCACCCGGAGCAGGTGCAGATGAAAACACTTTCTTGGTGATGGCTCGTTTGGACTTCATCGTCGGCGAAGCCTCAGACTTTCCCGTCATTTGTCGCGCCTTTGTTGTGCTCCTGGATGACTTCAGCCACCTGTTCAAAAACTTGCTTGTGACGATCCTTGGTCAGTGTCGTTCCAAGGGCGCCGATCACAGGACTGGCATCCTTCATTTCGGGAGAATCAACCCACCAATCGGAGTCCAGCGTTGGCTGGTCGGCCTCTTGCCTTCGTGCGGTTCCTTTCTTGAAAACGTCGGCCTTCGAGTTGGCCCGCTCGACCAGTTTAGTCTTCAGGTCCCCGTCGCAATTGTAGGTCGCGTAAACGCGTAACCCCACGCCACTCTCTTGGACGTCCAGCACGCACAAAACGGGCGCACGCTTCAACTTGCTGGGAGGGTTCCAACTGGTCGGTGCAAACTCGATGTAGTTCCGACCATCGCCCTCCTTCACAGCGATGCTGAACTCTGCGGCCTTCTTGACCAGTTCAACGCGCAAGCGGCGCGTCCATTCACGGAGGGGGTCGGATTTGTATTTCAGGATCAGCTCCACCGCCTCCCTGTGCGCCGTGACGATGTTGCGGACGGCCTGCACGATCTTGTCTTCGTTCACGAATTGTTCCTCCAGTAAGTCTCTGTAGTTCTCCAGAAGCAGCTTGGGTCCAGCACCGATGGCCCCGGATTTTTGGGAAAGACCCTCTTTGAGCGTTTCCAAAACTGTATCGAATCCACAACGCGTCCACGAAGGATCCCCGGGAATCAGATCTTCCTTGGTGAGATAGACGAACACCTGCCTTTCCGCTGTCGGCAGTCGCTTCTCCAAGATGGCCTTATACCGCCCGAGCTGATTGTCCCCTTCCTCCGAGTCCACCTTCACCTCAATGGCCACCACCCAAAGGGGCTCCTTATGCTGCCCTCGTTCGCGAAGGGTCACCACGACGTCCAGCCGCTCTTCCCGACTCATCGCGACCTCCGTATCCACGTTGATCTGGACCCAATCAACGGCTTCGATCTCTGGTGCGGAAGGCAGCCTTTGGTCCGTTGATTCAGCGTCTCGGACTACTCGCATCAACCAGCGCCGAAGAAACAGTTCTCCAAAACCGTGGGATTCACTGGGCTGGAGCAACCACGCTAGGACCTGCGAATGAGCCAGTTCGCGACTCTCCAGCCCCAAAGTGTGGAAAAGGCTGAATCCGCCGAGAGAGTCCTCCAAGTCCTTCAACTCCTTGGAGAGAGCAAAGTCCGTCAATGCCTGCAACCCGGCATCCTTTCCGTCCGCTTTGCTGGGCTTCATTTTGGTTGCCCCTGCCGTAACTGGATCGCTCATCTCGGGTCCCTCAAAGGTTTCTCCCCTTCTTCTTAAACTCATTGGTGTAATGGCAGTCGTTCCAACGGTCGCCGGTGAACTCGCGGCCGCCGGCGAAATCCTGCTTCTCCTCGTCCCAGCCCCAGAACCACGGATACTCCGCCTTGTCGCGCTGCGGCTCTTTGCCGCGATCTTTGTCCCACTTGATTTTGACGCGCTTGCGGAGGATGTCCGCTGTCGCAAAGGGGCGGATGTTCATGCGAACTCCGTCGTTGATATCGGGATGCCAGTCGATGGGCTGCTGTGCAAGC
>JAYUUX010000174.1:0-3196 GCA_043754645.1 Verrucomicrobiales bacterium
ATTGCCGCGCCGGCGCTGGTTGGTCTCCGAGTGCTGGATCTGGTCCTGATGGGCTTCGAGGCTTGTTCCCTTGAGGTCCAGGGAAAGCCCGGAGGTGTCCTCCTCCTCCTCGAGTTCCTCCGAGCGCTTCGCGGCGAACATGCCCTCGGGCGCGAAGAAAAAAACGATCGGCGCGATGAACGGCAGCACGGCCGCGCCGCCCATCGCGATTCCCATCGAGAGCCGGCGATAGAACGCGATCTCGTAGGTCGCGTAGAGGCTGGCGGCGTAGGCGAGGAAAATCAGGAACAGGCCGACACCCGAGCCGAACATTCCCAGCAGTCCGGTGGTTCCCGCGGGTCGGGCCGGGCGTTCGGGATCGGCCAACAGCACCTTCGGGAGCCCCTTCGGACCCGTGTCATTGAAGGGCAGGAACGGTTCGACCTGTTCCCGGTCGCGTGCGGTGCGGGCCTTGTCGCGGAGTTCGGTGAGGGATTCGATCGAGATCTTTCCCCACGAGATGGTCTGGAAGTTCCCGTCGGCCATCCGGATCACGAGGCCCCGGTCGGTGTAGGTGTTGACGTCGCCGGAAACCGAATTGCCATCCGCCATCTTCAAGGTGATGGGCGCCGCAACGGCCGAGCAAGCCACGAAGATCCCCAGGGCGAGAAAGGCGGTGAGTTTTCGCATCCAAGTCATGCTGAGCGCAGTGGTTAACAAATGGGCCCCGCGGGCGGAAGCGTTTTCCCATTCCATTGTCCGAGCTCCCTCGCCAGTTCCTCGACCGACCATCGCGCCTGTCGGCGCGCCAGACGATCGGCCGCGGCTCCCTGTTCCCAGACGGCGAAGGCAATCGCCTTCGCGAACTCGTCCAAGAGCCGCTTCTGGCCGAGCAGGCCGGCGAGGAATCCCGCCAGCAGGTCCCCGGATCCGCCCTGGGCCAGTCCAGGGTTGCCCGAGCCGTTTACCATGACCGGTCCCGTGGAGCGTCCGACCAACGTCTGGTGGCCTTTCAGGACGACCCAACAACCGCCAAAGCGGGCGCTCAGCTTGCGGACGGCGCCCGGGCGATCTGTTTGAACCGCGGAGATGCCGATGCCAAGGAGGCGGGCGGCTTCGCCGGGATGCGGCGTGATCACCCGCAACGCCGGAATCGTGGTTTCTCCGATCATGAACAACGCGCCGGCGTCGGCCACGACGGGAAACGGCGCGGCCGCCCACGACTCGGCGATCGCGGCCTTGAGGCTTGAAGGGAGGTGCGTCGCCGCCAGTCCCGGACCGACGAGCAATGACGTCAGGTTTTCGGGAAGGCCGGCTCCCGACTCCCATGTCCGCACCATGGCCGACTGCAGTTGGCTCGCGATGGGAAGATAGACGTCCTCGGGCGTGATGACTGTGACGAGACCGGCCCCGGATCGTTGCGCGCCCCGGGCTGCTAGGACCGCTGCACCGTGGTAGCCCGGGCTTCCGGCGATGATCCCGACATGTCCGTAGCTTCCCTTGTGCGATGCCACGGCCCTGCGAGGCGGAAACGACAGGTAGTCACGACCCGCGCTCCAGAGAAGTTCGTTTGCCGCGCCGGCCAACGATTCAGGGAGCGGTGCCAGGCCGATGTCGTCGATCACTTCCAGTCTCCCGACGTGGTCCACTGCTTCCGGAGCGAGGAGGCCGCGCTTTGGTGCGCCCAAGGTGAGCGTCATGGCTGCGCGAATGACCCCTCTGAGTGTGCGGCCGGTATCGGCATCCAGTCCGCTTGGGACATCCACGGCGATGATGGGGGCAGGGGAGGCGTTGATCGCGTCGATGAGCCGGATCCATTCCTCACCGAGCGGGCGGTTGAGTCCGATCCCGAAGAGCCCATCGACGATGAGGTCCGGGCTGGCTGAAACTTGCTGCCATCCCCTCAGGCCGGAGACCGGGTCATGGCATTCGATCAACTGGACCTGAAACTGGCCGAGGTGTTTCGCGCACGCGCGGACGTCGTCGCCGTTGTGGCCTTTGCCGGCCAGCAGGACGATCCGGAAGCCCGCTGGGACCAGTTCGCCGAGCCGGCGCGCCAGCATCGCGCCCACCTGCGCAATCATCTCAGCCGGATTTTTGCCAGTCGCCCAGGTCGCGTTCTCCCATGAACGCATCTCGGCAACGCTGAGAACGGGCAGCGGCATGGCGCGGTGCCCTCAACCCTTCTTGCCGGTCTTGCGGGTGTAGAGCGAGGCGACCTGCTTGGCGTAGCCGTTGTAGACCTGGGTGCGGTCGCGGTCGCCGGTATCGATCATCCGCTCGGTGGCCTGCGACCAGCGTGGATGCGGGATGTCCGGATCGACGTTGCTCTCGAAGGGATATTCCTCCGGGATCAGTTGTTCCCAGAACGTCTTCGGCTGCTCCGCCACGAACTCGATCCGGCTGATCGACTTGATGCTCTTGTAGCCATACTTCCACGGTGCGATGAGGCGGATTGGCGCACCGAACTGCTTGGCGAGCGGTTTGCCGTAGACGCCGGTCACCATGAGCGTCAGCGGATTCATCGCCTCGTCGATACGGAGCCCTTCGTGATACGGCCACGGATATCGCGGGGAGCTTTTGATGCCGGGCATCTGGTCGGGCTTCGATGCCGTCAGCATGCGGACAAACTTCGCCTCCGCCTTGGGCTTGGCGAACTCGATGAGCTTGCTCAACTGGAAGCCCGTCCATGGAACGATCATCGCCCACGCCTCCACGCAGCGGAACCGGTAGACGCGTTCCTCCACGCCGAACTTCGCGGCCAGTTCCATGGCGTCGATCGTCACGGGCTTTTCGCACAGGCCGGTGATCTCGATCGGCCACGGTGTCGTGGTGAACTTATCGACGTATTTGTGGACGTCCTTTTGAAGGGTGAACTCGTAGAAGTTGTTGTAGGTCGAAGCGACGCGCTCGTTGGTCAACGACCAGCCCGGATTGAACTCGGGATTGCGCTTGGCCGGCCATCCGGCCGCCTTGGCCTCGGCGGCAAAACCCTCGATGCCGCCCGCCGCCCAGCCGGCCGCGCCGACCGAGGAGGAGATCTTCTCGCGCACGACGCTCGACGAGCTCAACGCGCAGAAGCCGCTGGCCAACGTGCACTTTGGCTATGACGCCATCGACCTGAACGACGAAGCCCGGGCGGTGCTGCAGAAGGACCTTCAATGGCTGAACCGCTGGAAATCGACGAAGGTGATGGTCGAAGGACATGCCGACTCAC
>JAYUUX010000175.1:0-3548 GCA_043754645.1 Verrucomicrobiales bacterium
CGACCTAGCAGCCGCGCCCGGCCAACGCATCGCGCTCGTGGGCCCGAGTGGCGCGGGCAAGTCCACGCTGATCTCCCTTCTGCTCCGGCTCTACGATCCATCGGCCGGCCGGCTCGTGATCGACGGCAAAGATGCCCGCGAATACCCGCTGACGGCCTTGCGGGCGCAGATGTCGATGGTGCCGCAGGAAGTCCTGCTCTTCGGCGGGAGCATCGCGGAGAACATCGCCTACGGAAAACCCGGCGCGACCGCCGCCGAGATCGAGGACGCCGCGCGCCAGGCCAACGCGCACGAGTTCATCGAATCGTTCCCGCAGAAGTATCAGACCCTCGTGGGCGACCGGGGCATCAAGCTCTCCGGCGGCCAACGCCAGCGCGTCGCCATCGCCCGGGCCATCCTGCGCAATCCAGCAATCCTCATCCTCGACGAAGCCACCAGCTCGCTCGATTCGGAAAGCGAACGGCTGATCCAGGAAGCGCTGGAGAAGCTGATGCAGGGCCGGACGTCGTTCATCGTCGCCCATCGTCTCGCGACCGTGCGGCACGTCGACCGCATCGTGGTCATCGCCGATGGCCGGGTGGCGGAATCGGGCACCCACGAGGAGCTCAATGCCATCGAAGGCGGCATCTACCGGAAGCTGGCAGCGCTCCAGTTCCGTGAGGAAGCAACAAGGTAGGGCTGCCGGTGCCCCGCAGCCGTCGAACCCGTCACTCGCCGACGGCGAGTGAAGAACTGAATGGGGCGGCGCCCACAGCGCCGCCCTAACGAAGCGCCGGAAAGTTCTTACCCGGTGAATGCCGGGCTTGAATCCGGAGTCTGCCCTCGCATCTTTACACCATGTCCCCTCATCGCCTCATGATGTGGCGCCGGTTGAGCTCGCTGGCCCTGCTGTGCCTTGCGCTGGCATGCCGTGCGGCGGCGCCCGCGCCCGGCGGGACGCCGATCGATTTCAACCGCGACATCCGCCCCATCCTGAGCGACCGCTGTTACGCCTGCCACGGACCCGACGAGGCCAAACGGAAATCCGGTCTCCGTCTGGACAACGAGGAGGGTGCGTTGGCACTGCTCAAGTCCGGCGAGAGGGCGGTCATCCGAGGGGCGGACCATCTCAAGAGCAGCCTGCTTTCACGCATCGTCAGCAAGGATCCGGAGGAAGTGATGCCCCCGCCGAAGTTCGGCAAACCGCTCACGGATTCCGAGGCCGACCTCCTGACCCGCTGGGTCAAGCAGGGCGCGCCCTGGCAAAAACACTGGTCGTTCATCCCGCCCGTGCGTCCCGAGCTTCCGCCGGTGAAGGACAGGAAGTGGCCGCGCAACGCCGTCGACCGTTTCATCCTCGCGAAGCTCGAGAAGGAGGGCCTCAAGCCCAACGTCGAGGCCGACAAGGCCACGTTGATCCGGCGCGTCACGTTCGACCTGACGGGACTTCCGCCGACCATCGCCGAAGTCGACGCCTTCCTCGCGGACAAGTCGTCGGACGCCTACGAGAAGCTCGTCGATCGTCTTCTGGCCTCGCCCCATTACGGCGAACGTCTCGCGCAGAACTGGCTCGATCTCTCCCGCTACGCCGACACCAGCGGCTACCATTTCGACGGCGTGCGTTTCATGTGGCTCTGGCGCGACTGGGTCATTAACGCCTTCAACGAGAACAAGCCCTTCGACTCCTTCACCATCGAGCAGCTTGCCGGCGATCTCATGCCGGAGCCCACCCAGTCGCAGCGCCTCGCGACCGGTTTCGTGCGCAACAACATGACCAACGACGAGGGCGGCGCCGATCCGGACGAGTATCTGAACAAGTATGTCGTCGACCGCGTGAACACCGTCGGCGCCGTCTGGCTCGGCCTCACCGTCGGCTGCACGGAGTGCCACGACCACAAATACGATCCGATCACGGCGAAGGAGTTCTACCGGCTCTACGCGTTCTTCCACAACGTGCCGGAGAAGGGCCTCGACCGTATCCGCTCCGACAATCCGCCGCCGCGTCTACCGGTGCCGACGCCCGAGCAGGCCGTGAAGTTCGTCGAGGCCGACTTCCGCCAGAAGGACGCCGAGAAGACCCTGGCCGACCGCACCAACGAACTCGGCGAGACGCAGGAGAAATGGGAGCGCGAGGTCGTCGAAACCCCGCCCGCGAAACCGAGCGCCGCCGGCCTGCGCACTATCCTGTCATTCGATGAAACCCTGGACGGCGTCGCCACGAACGGCTCCGTCAAACTTTCAGGAAAGTTCACGGGAACGAACAAGGTCGAGTTCGGAGAAGGCCGCATCGGCAAGGCGCTCAAGCTCGACGGCAAAGCGCATGTGGAACTGGAACCCGGCATCGCTTTCGAACGCACCAATGCCTTCAGCTACGGCGCCTGGATCAAGTCCCAGGGCAAGGAAGGCGCCGTGCTCAGCCGGATGGAGAAGGAACCGGGCTACCGAGGCTACGACCTGCTCGTGAACGAATCCAAACTGGAGCTGCACCTCGTATCCAAGTGGCCAGACGACGCGCTCAAAGTGCGGACCAAGGAGGTCGTTCCGGCGAACCAATGGATCCACGTCTTCGCCACGCACGACGGTTCCGGCAAAGCCGCCGGCGTGAAGCTGTTCGTCAACGGAAAGCCGCGCGAAGTTGAAGTGCAGAAGGATCAGCTGAAGGGCTCCATCACGAACGCGGAACCCATTCGCATCGGCTCCCGCAACGCGCAGTTCCCCTACACCGGATCGATCGACGATGTCAGGATCTACGACCGCGCCATCTCGTCCGAGGACGTCCGCCTGCTCGTGCTCGATGCCTACGCGGAGCTCATCCGCAAGTCGCGCGGCAAACGGTCCGCCGACGAGCGGTCCGACCTTTCCCGCTACTACAAGGAGAACCACGCCATCGACTTCATCCGAGCCGAGAACGGTCTGACGGAGGCGAAGAAAGTGAAGGACGCCTTCTACACGAAGATCCCGTCGTCGCTCATCATGGAGGAGATGCAGCCGCCGAGGGACACCTTCGTCTTCGTCCGAGGCGACTTCCGCACCAAGGGCGAGAGGGTCACGGCTGCGACACCCGCCTTCCTTCCGGCGCTTCCGCCAGGCCCGACAAACCGTCTCACGCTCGCCCGTTGGCTGGTCTCGAAGGAACAGCCGCTCGCCGCCCGCGTCACGGTCAACCGCTACTGGGGAATGCTCTTCGGCAACGGCCTGGTGAAGACGGCGAACGACTTCGGATCCCAGGGCGAATGGCCGAGCCATCCCGATCTGCTGGACTGGCTGGCCGTGCAGTTCCGCGACGGCGGCGGTGTTGGTTCGAAGTCCAGGGCCCAAGCCGCTGGCCCGTGGGACGTAAAGGGGTTGATCCGCCTCATGGTGACGAGCGCGGCCTATCGGCAGTCGGCCGCCGTGTCGCCGGAAAAGCTGGAGAAGGATCCCTACAACCGCCTACTCACCCGTGGCCCGCGCGTCCGGCTGGACGCGGAATTCATCCGTGACAACGCCCTCGCCGTCTCGGGGCTCATGAATTCAAAGATCGGCGGCGCCAGCATAAAACCCTACCAGCCGCCCGGCATCTGGGACGG
>JAYUUX010000176.1:0-2671 GCA_043754645.1 Verrucomicrobiales bacterium
CGTCGTTGCCGGCCGCTTTCTTCGGGGCTTGGGCGACGGCGGAAGTGCAGACAAGCTCGAGCGCCAGGAGGGCGATGGGCACGAAGAAGGACTTCTGGGTGCTCATGGACGGTGGATGGACTAGTTCTTCGCTTTGCCGAGCTTGTGGATCGTGCCGATGATCTCGGACTTCATTTCGGCCCCGTCGGCGGCGGAGATGGAATATTTCACGGCGAACTGGTTGGCCGGTTCGAGCCCCGCGATTTCGAGGAAGACGGTCTTCTTGTCGGAGGACAGGCGGACGCCCTTCACTTCGAGCGAGTCGTGGCCGTTCTTGCCGGGTGTCTTCACGCTGATCTCGGGCGATCCGTAGCCGCCGCTGTAGCGGTAGTTCCAAAGCTCCACGCCGTAGTTGGCGCTGTCGGCCGCGGCCTTCGCGTCGAGCGCGTCGCTGAAGGTGATCTCGATGCCGTTCGCGGCGACGTGGGTCTTGATCGGGGTGCGGGCGGGCTTGCCGGTGTGGCGGACGCGGTAGAAGCCGCCTTCACGGCCCGCGGCGGTCTGCCAGCCCTTGAGGCCGGCGAGGTAGAGTTGGCCGTCCTTCTCGTTGAACCGACCGCGCATGACGCCGCTGGCGAACTTGATGTTGAAGGGAACCATCGACGCCTGGTCGACGCCGTCGACGTTGTCCATCATGACACCGTAGATGAGGCATTTGCCGTAGCTCATGAAGAGCGGCGAACCGTTCCATGGGCCCCAGTTCTTGCTGGTGACGTAGACTTGGCCGCCGGAGGAATTGTCCCAACGCATCGGAACCCAGCAGACAGGCTGGTCGTAGGAAGTTGGGATTGGCATGGCGGTGCCCCGGCCCGTGTCCCAGCCGTTGAGGCCGTATTTGGCGCGCTCGTCGGGATTGCTGGGGTTGGTCTTGATCTCGCGGCCGTCCGGATACTTGAGGGTGAGCTCCTTCTGTGCGGTGGGAACCATGCCGTAGAACCCGCCCTGTTTGACGAGGTTCAACTTCGAGGACGGCATCCAGTGGCCTTGGTTGTCGCCGGTGAGGATCTCGCCCTTGGGCCCGACGGTCATCCCGTTCGGGGCGCGGAAGCCGGTCGCGACGATCTCGCTCTTTGTTCCGTCCGGCGATACGCGGTAGATGACGCCCTGGCTGGGCGACATGGTCAACGGTTCCCACGGAGCGCCCTTCGCGAAGTAGAAGTTGCCCTTGGGGTCGGTGTGCAGGTCGAGGACGAACTCGTGGTAGTTCGGCGTGACGACGGTGTCGTTGTTGAAGTTCTCGTAGAGGTCGGCCTCGCCGTCGCCGTTGAGGTCCTTGAGGCGGGTGATCTGGTCGCGGCCGGCGACATAGATCTCGCCCTTCTGGACCTTGACTCCGAGCGGTTGGAAAAGTCCGGTCGCGAAACGCTTCCAGACCAGCTTGTCCATCTTGGCGTCGAGGCCGGAGACGATCCAGACGTCGCCGTGATAGGCGCTGACGACGGCGCGGCCGTCGGGCAGGAAATCAAAGCCGCTCAGGAACATCTTGGCACCATAGGGATTCTCGAAAGGCTCCGTGATCGTGTCGACCTGGTAGGGTCCGTCTTCGGTGCCAACCTTGCCCTGCGTGGTCACGGTCTGGGCCCATTGGGTCGAGCCGCCCTTGGTCCATGGACGAAGGTCCTTGAGCGCCGGGGTGAGCTTCGCGAAGGCCGAGGCGTCGCCGGTCACGAGCGAGATGCGGATGACCGCGTTCTTAGAAATCTTGTCGAGCTTCAGCGTGATCTGGCCGTTCTCAACGTCCCAAAGCTGCTTCGTCGCGCCTTCCACCTTCAGGATGATCGAGTTGGTGCCGTCGGCGATGGTGAGTGAATCGCCGGGAACGTTCGCCTGCGCCGCCGCGCCCTTCGCACTGGCCACGAGAATCTTCACGTCCTTCGCCGCCGTGGTGAATTGCAGCGTGCGGCTGAAGACCGTGCGGCCCTCGGCTGCGACGGCGGAAGGATGCTCCAGCACCTCGGCGTCGCCCACGGTGTATTTCAGGACCGCCTTGCCGTCGTGGACGAAGGCGCCTTTGTAGTGCGCCCAGCTCTTCGGCAGCGGACCCTGCTTGCGGTCGCGGTTATCGGCGAAGGAGCCCTTGGCATCCGCCCAGCCGGGTCCGTTGTCGGTCCCGACCGAAATGTCACCCTTCACCTTGGGCGGCTGCGGCCATTGGATCGCGGTCAGGGTGTTGCCCCATTCGACGAAGTCGCCCGTCCAGCCGCCGGCGAACCGGAGGGTGTCGAGGTCGTAGACCATGTAGCTCTTCTTGTCCGCGCCGACGTAGACGGCGAGGCCCTTGTTGGCCAGCGATTCGGCGGCGCGGCCTTTCTTCATGATCGTGCCGGACCAGAAGGGGCCGCGGACCGGTTCGCCCTCGGCCGCACGGGCGACCATGGGGGAGACAAGGACGACGGCGGCCGCGACACCGAGGGCGAGGCGGGCGAGAAGCGAGGTAGGGCTCGATTGCATGGTGATTAAAGGGGTAACGGACGCGCAGCTTAGGAGAAGTATTCGCCGCTTCCAGCCGAATGTGCGGCCGCCCGTTTGTTGAAAGCGTGCGCTGGACGAATGGTCCAAGTCTGCTAGAACGCCCGGCATGAGGCGGGGAATCTTGATCTTGGCGGCGTCCATTCTGGTCAACGCGGCCTTC
>JAYUUX010000177.1:0-3222 GCA_043754645.1 Verrucomicrobiales bacterium
AAAGCCGCGCCGCGCCGCTCAGGCCGCGCAGGAGCCGCCGCGGGTTTCGGTTGGTCGTGCCTTCCGCGAAGATGCCGACGGAATGCCCTTCGAGCAGGAGCCGCTTGGCCTGCTGCATCGGCGCTTCGGCGGGCACGAGCCGTGACTTGAAGCGGTTGAAAAACGCGGGCTTGGCCGGCTTGCGGCCGACGATGATCGACCGCCCGGCGCGGATCACGTAGCCGACGAGCGGAAGCAGGAGGAAGTTCCAGTCCGCCATGAAATGCACCCGCCGTCCGCCCCGGAGCAGCGCCAACCAAGCGGGAATCACGACGGCTTCGAGGCGTTGGCTGTGGTTCAGCGCAAGGATGAATGGATCCTTGGCCTTGGCGACGGCCTCGGCGTTCTCAATTCCGAGCACTTGCCGTCCGAAGGTGGCGGCCACTGCGCGACAGGCGAAGCGTTCTCCCGCGGTCCCGTCCATGCCGTCCAACGGAAGGCGCCACGCATCGCCAAAGCCCGGCCGGCGCGCGCGCTGCAACGCCGCCGAGAGCTCGGCAGGCTTCTGGGGTTGGCTTGGAGGAACGGAGGTCATCCGGTGCGTAAATGAAATCTGGGTGACAGGAAGCCATCGGCATGTGGAGAACACGTTGCGGCCGCGTGACGGGATGGAAACGTTGCGGGGTCATCCGCGAAGGGCGCGAAGGAGCGCGAAGACTGCCTGGTGCGGGGCAGCGCTTGTCGACCTTGGTGCTCTTCGTGCCCTTCGTGGACAACACCGCTTGATCCACGAAGAACACCAAGGACACGAAGAGCCAAGCGGGGAGACCGTTTCAACGTCCTAGCGCCGTCCTTGGCAGATGAACGAAAGACCTTCTGGCCGGACGCGGAAGCGCGGCCTACGCTTTCTCCCGTGAACGATCTTGAACGCCAGATCCTGGACGAACTGCTCGGCTACGAGGACATCGTGCGGCGTCTGCCGACGATGAATCCGAAGCCCGATCTGATGGCCGTCTTCCAACGTCTGGACGAGATGACGGCCCGGCTCCCGCGCGGCACGGATCCGAACCTACTCCATTTCATGCACAAGAAGAGCTACGAGAAAGCCCGGCTCTGGCTGCAGGAACACCATTCCGAAATCGCCCGCGGCGGCTGCGACGGGAAGGCCTGACAAGGGAATGAGGGATGAATGATGAGGTATGAGATCCTCAGTCCCATTGTCACTTCATACCTCATACCTCATCCCTCATAATTTCCGCACCGCATGTTCTCCGACACCATCGCCGCCATCGCCACGCCCATCGGGGAAGGTGGCTTGGCGGTCATTCGCGTCTCAGGGCCGGAGGCGTTGGCGGTCGTGGAGCGTTGTTTCCGGCCGGCGGGAAAGTCCTCCAAGTCCCCGGCCAAGGCCGAGTCGCACACGATCCACTACGGCCATGTCGTGCGTGAGGGACTGGTGATCGATGAAGTCATGCTCGCCGTGTTGCGTGCTCCCCGCACCTTCACCCGCGAAGACACCGTTGAGATCTCCTGCCACGGCGGATTGCTCCCGGCCAAGCTGGTCCTCGATGCCGTCCTGTCATCCGGCGCACGGCCCGCCCAACCGGGCGAGTTCACCCGACGCGCCTTCCTCAATGGCCGTATCGACCTCGCCCAAGCCGAAGCCGTCGCCGACCTGATCCATTCCCGCACCGAGCTGGCTCTCCAAGCCGCGAACGAACAGCTCGCCGGCAAACTCTCCGCGCGCATCAACCAGCTCCGCGACGACCTCATGCGCGTGCTGGCGCACGTCGAGGCGCATATCGATTTTCCCGACGAGGACATTGCACCCGACACGCAGGCGGAACTGCTCCGCAAACTCCGCGACGGCGTGGCCTTCATGGATGCGCTCCTCCGCACGGCCAACGAAGGCCAGATCCTCCGTCGCGGCATTCGCGTCGCCATCCTCGGCCGGCCCAACGCCGGCAAATCCAGCCTGCTCAACCAGCTCCTCGGCCACGACCGCGCCATCGTTTCGCCCGTCGCCGGCACCACGCGCGACACCATCGAGGAGACGGCCAACATCCGGGGCATCCCCGTCGTCTTCATCGACACCGCCGGCCTGCGCGATTCGTCGGACGAGATCGAGGCCGAAGGCATCCGCCGCAGCCGCGACACTGCCGCCAAGGCCGACCTGATTCTCCACGTCATCGACGCCTCGGAGCCGCTCACCGAAGCCGATGCCCGTTGGCTGGCCGAATTCAGCGCAAAGAAACGCATCCTCATCCGCAACAAGGTCGACCTGCCAACCCATATCCCCGTCGAGGAACTCCAACTCCGCCATCAGGAATCCGGCATCCGGTATCAGGCGTCTCGAATTGTGAACCTGAGCTGCACGACCGCCACCGGCTTGGAAGACCTGAAAGACGCCATCAAGGACGCCGTCTGGTCCGGAGAAATCCGCGGCGAAATGTTGCAGGTGATGATCAGCTCCCGGCACCAGGACGCGCTGCAGCGTTCGCGGACAGCCTCGGTCCGTGCGTCGGATGCTCTGGCTGGTGGCCTCACCTTGGAACTCGTCGCCGCCGATCTTCGCAGCGCCGTCGCCGCGGTCGGTGAGATCGTCGGAAAGACCTCCAACGAGGATCTGCTCGACTCCATCTTCAGCCAATTCTGCCTGGGCAAATAACTGCCGCGCTTCGCGCGGAATGACGAAGTGCGAAGGCCAAAGGCCAAACCTGAAGAAAAGTGGCCGTCGTTGTTTGGCGTGCCGAAGGCACCTCGGACATTAGCCAGCCACAAGGTGGCTGGTAGGTGACGAGACAAGGTCCGTGCCGGATGGCACGGCGGATAGGCTGGGCTTGGTTTCTGGCTTTCCGGCGTCCCTCCGGGACTCGCTGATCAATTTCACGGCAAACCAGCCACTTAGTAGCTGGCTACATTCCGGCCGTCCCTTCGGGACTGAGCAATGCCTGTCTATGCGACCCCGTTTCCATTCGGCCTTTGGCCTTCTGGCTTCGTCATTGCCCAACGTCATTCCGATTCCCTTCTTGCCTGACACGGCGGGCGTCCCTCATTTTTTTGCATGGCAGCGACCTCCAAGCCGAACGCAGTTGATTCCGAGTTCTACCTCAACGCCGACGCCTTCTTCCCCGCGCACCGCGCCACGGCCCTGACCTACGACGACGTCACCCTGGCCACGCAGTATTCCGAGGTCCTGCCCCGTGACACGCAGCTCGACACCCAGCTGGCCGACGGCCTCCA
>JAYUUX010000178.1:0-2594 GCA_043754645.1 Verrucomicrobiales bacterium
CCTTCATCGCACCCAAGAAGTATTTCGACCGTTACTCGATGGAGCAGATCACGCTGCCCGACCTTGCGCCCGACTTCAGCGAGAAGGCCCTCAAACCCGCCCTCGCCTCCACCCAGCCCTGGCCCCACATGGGCCTCACCAAGGACCAGGCCCGCGAGGTCAAGCTCGCCTACTACGCGACCATATCCTTCCTCGACGCCCAGGTCGGCCGCGTGCTCGACGCCCTCGACCGGCTCAAGCTGCGGGACAACACCATCGTCGTCTTCTGGAGCGACCACGGCTACCACCTCGGCGAACACGGCCTCTGGATGAAGCAGAGCAACTACGAGGAATCCGCCCGCGTCCCGATGATCATCTCGGCGCCCGGTTTCAAGACCGCAGGGGTCCACAGCCCGCGCACCGTCGAACTCCTCGACCTGTATCCCACGCTGGCTGACCTCGCCGGCTTGCCTGCGCCGAAGGGCCTCGAAGGCGCCAGTCTGAAACCCCTGCTCGAGAATCCGAAGGCCGCCTGGTCACGCCCGGCCTTCACCCAGGTCCAGCGCGGCAACTTCCCCGGCCACAGCGTCCGCACCGAACGGTTCCGCTACACCGAGTGGGATTTCGGAACCAAGGGCGCCGAACTCTACGACCACGAGAAGGACCCGCAGGAACTCCGCAACCTCGCCAACGACCCCGCCTACGCCGCCACCCGCGCCGAACTGCATGCGGAACTCAAGAAGGTCCATCCGGCGAAGGTGACGGGCGGATAGTATTCCGGACCTTCCCGGCTTATTGCAGCACAACGAATCTGGAATTCTGGGCGAGTTGGGCCACGCTTGGCGCACGCACATGAAGTCCGCTATTTACGTCACGACGCTGTCGCTCGCCCTGAAACTCGTCCCACCGCTCACCGCGGCCACATCGGAGGCGGGCGCGGGCTTTCGCTCGACGGCGACCGTCCCTGTTGGGGCAGACCGCACCGGCTTCACGCTCATGCCAAATGCCGCGCTCGGCATCGGCTACACCAACTACCTCGCCTACGACACGTCGGTCACAAATCACAATTACCTCAACGGCTCGGGCGTGGCGCTCGGGGACTACGACGGCGACGGACGGCCGGACATCTACTTCTGCAACAAGAGCGGACGCACCGCGCTGTATCGAAATCTCGGGAGCTGGAAGTTCGAGGACGTGACGGAGAAGGCCGGCGTCCTGCTCGACAACTACATGGCCAACGGCGCCGTCTTCGCCGACGTCACCGGCGACGGCAAACCGGACCTGCTCGTTTCGGGCTTCGGAACCTCCAACCAGCTTTTCATCAACCGGGGTGACGGCACGTTCACCAACATGACCGAAGCCGCCGGACTGAAGTCCAAGCACGGTTGCCAGTCGTTCGCCCTCGCCGACATCGACGGCAACGGCTCGCTCGACCTCTACGTGGCCAACTATGGCGAGATGTCCGTCCTGCGCAGCGGCGGCGAGATCAGCATCCGCACGGTCAACGGCAAGTCCACCCCGTCCGGCCGATTCGCGAACCGCATCCGCATCATCGACGGGAAGATGATCGAGCTCGGCGAACCGCACTTCCTCTACCGCAACGACGGCAAGGGCAACTTCACCGCCGCCAGCTGGCGCGACGGCACTTTCCTCGACGAGGAAGGCCGGCCGCTTTCGTTCCCCCCGATGGACATGGGCCTGTCGGCGGCGTTCCACGACATCAACGGCGACGGCGCGCCCGACCTCTATGTCTGCAACGATTTCCAAAGCCCCGACCGCATCTGGCTGAACGACGGCAAGGGACACTTCCGCGCGATCCCGCGTCCGGCCATCCGCAGCACGCCGCACTTCTCGATGGGCGTGGACTTCGCCGACATAGACCGCGACGGCCACGTCGACTTCTTCGTCTGCGACATGCTCAGCCGTTATCATTCGCTCCGCATGACGCAGTCCAGTTCCGAGCCGCCGCCTCGCACCCACACGTTCGAGCCGGATTCGGAGCGTCCGCAGAACCGGCGCAACTCGCTCTTCCGTTCACGCGGCGACGGAACCTACGCGGACATCGCGCAGTTCGCCGGCGTGGACGCGAGCGACTGGTCGTGGAGCCCCGTATTCCTCGACGTCGACCTCGACGGCTACGAGGACCTCCTGGTCAGCAACGGCCACGCCTACGACACCCAGGACCTCGACATGAACGACAAGGTGCGCTCGCTCGGAAACAGCCGCACGCCGCGGCAGAGCTACGAACTGCTCCGCATGTATCCCGCGCTGGCCACGCCCAATGTCCTCTTCCGCAACCGGGGCGACCGCACGTTCGAAGAGGTCGGCGATCAATGGGGCTTCAACTCCAAGCTCGTCACCCACGGCGTCGCCCTCGCCGATCTCGATGGCGATGGCGACCTCGATGTGGTCGCCAACACGTTCAACGGTCCGCCCCTTGTTTACCGCAATGATTCGCCCGCCCCGCGGATCGCCGTGAGGCTTCGCGGCAACTCGCCGAATACCGCCGGAATCGGCGCGAAGATCCGCGTCCTCGGCGGGCCCGTTCCGCAGTCCCAGGAAATGATATCGGGCGGACGCTACCTCTCCGGCGACCAGCCCATCCGGACATTTGC
>JAYUUX010000179.1:0-2329 GCA_043754645.1 Verrucomicrobiales bacterium
CTGCTCCGCCACGAAGGTTCAGGTGCGGTGTTGCACCGCCTACCGCTCTTCGGTCAAGGCGGAGCAGCAGCTCCGCCCTACCAAACGCGGCCGCACATCGGGATTGCTCCGCGCCGGTGCAGACGGTTCCATTCGCCGCAATCATCCCATGAAAAAGAACGCTCTTCTCGCACTGGTCGCGGCGGTTGCCGCCGGCATCTCCGCCTGCTCCACCACGCCCGAAGGTCCGCAATGGACCGTCCTGTTCAACGGCCAGACGCCCACCGAACTTCGCGGCTACAGGCAGCCCGCGTTTCCCGCCGACCGCTGGGTCATCGAGGGCGACGCCCTCAAGACCGTGCCCGGCCGGGCCGTCGATCTCGTGACCGTGCAGCAGTATGAGAACTTCGAGCTGGAGCTGGAGTGGAAGGTCGCGCCCGGCGGCAACAGCGGCGTGATGTATCGCGTGGCCGAGACCGACGGAGCGCCCTGGTCCACGGGACCCGAATACCAGCTCCTCGACGACGGCCGCCATCCCGACGGCAAGAACCCGCTCACTTCCGCCGGAGCGCTCTACGGCCATGTCGCTCCGTCCGCCAACAAGGTCCTTCGACCGGTCGGCAGCTGGAACACGACCCGCGTCGTCTTCAAGGACAACCACGTCGAGCACTGGATGAACGGCGTGAAGGTCGTGGAATACACCTGGGGCAGCCCCGAGATCGCGGCGTTGACGGCCACGAGCAAGTTCGCCCCGATGCCCGGATTCATGAAGGGCAAGACCGGCCACGTCTGCATCCAGCACCACGGCGAGGAAGCCTGGTTCCGGAACATCCGGATCCGGCGGCTTTGAAACTTGGGCTTTACTCCCACCGCGCCGCTTGGCCGGCCGGGGTGGCCTTAGGAGATCAGTCGGTGGCGCAAGCCACCGGCGAAGGAACGAAGGCGAATCCGGATTGATGCCGTCGACCAGTGGCCGCGAAGCGGAGACTTCAAGGTAGGGCAGTGCATCTTGTTTGCCCAAGGCGCTCCCGGAGTGGAACCAACAGGTGCGGGCTTGTCGGGATTTTGGTTTTAACGACGACCGCAGTCAGCACGAGGCAGGCTGGAAGCCCGCCCTACTTTGGCCCGCAGGGTTGTCAGGAGTGGCGTGGATTGGTCCCGACTTCCTGCTCTTCGTCGCCTGACACCGGCCTACGGCGCGATCCACACGAGGCTGCCGACGGGGAGGCTTTCATAGACTTCGATCAGGTCGATATCGGACAGATGGATGCAACCATGGGATACCGGCTGGCCGAGGGATGGCTGGTCGCCTGTGCCGTGGATGTAGATGTAGCGGCCGAACGTGTCGACGTTGCCGCCTTTGTTGAGTCCCTCCTCCAAGCCTTCGAGCCACAGGATCCGGGTGGTGATCGACGACGGCGGAAAACCCTCCTGCAAATGCCCGACCACCTTGCGCGCCTTGAAGACCGTGCCTGCTGGCAATCCATCGCCGATCTTCTGCGCGATGCGATGCAGTCCGAGCGGCGTCTGGTTCGAGCCCTGGACCTGGCCGATGCCATGCTTCGAGGTCGAACACACGAACTTGCGGTGCAACTCGAAGTCTCCGTCGCTCTCCGATTTGCGAAACCAAAACACGGTCTGAATGCCCACGACCGCGACCAACAGGTCGGTGGTCGGTTCAATGCCGAGTTCGGCGGCGCGGGCGATGGCTTTTTCCGGAAGCGACATTCCTCGGACATGAAGACGACCGGCCCGCGACAAAGCAACACGCTCCGGGGATGCGGCGCATGTCGAGTGGTGCCGGCTTGAACCCCGGGCGCGCGCGCGCGCCCACATTGCCCCTGTTCCTCCCGTCGCCTTTGCGCTAAATCCTCCCGACCATGTTTTATCCGAGCCTCGAAGAGTTCACGAAGCTGGCCGCGCAGGGGAACCTGATCCCCGTCAGCCGGACGTTCCTCGCCGACTTCGAGACGCCGCTGTCCGCCTACACCAAGATCCGCGGGCAGGGCGAATCGTTCCTCTTCGAATCCATCGAGGGCGGCGAACATCTCGGGCGCTACTCATTCGTCGGCTGCAATCCCCGCGCCATCATCCGCCAGACCGGCGCCAAGATCGAAGTGATCGAGAACGGCAAGGTCATCGAGAAGTTCGGCATTCCCCGACCGGGCGCAGAACCGTGCGACAAGTGCGTGCGCGACGGCCTCGAAGTGGTCGAGACGATCATGAAGCGCTTCCAGCCCGTGACGCTTCCGAAGCTCCCGCGTTTCACCGGCGGCGCCGTCGGGTTCATCGGCTACGAGTTCATCCACGACGTCGAACCCGTCGTGCCGCGTCCGGAGAAGGACGACCT
>JAYUUX010000180.1:0-2400 GCA_043754645.1 Verrucomicrobiales bacterium
GCCGAAATGGCGTGGTTGAGATTGGTGGTGATGATGCCGGCGCTGAGTCCGTAGACGGTGGAGTTGGCGAGTTCGATGGCGTCGTCGAGGTCGCGCACGGTCACGATGGGCGCAAGCGGCCCGAAGCTTTCGCTGATGATCATCCGCGAGTCGCGCGGGACATCGGCGATCACGGCGGGCTGGAGCAACGCGCCGGTGCGCTTGCCGCCAACGAGCAGTTTGGCTCCGCCGGCGACGGCTTCATTGAGGACCGTTTCCAAATAGATGGCGGACGCCTCGTCGATGACGGTGCCGACGCGGGTCGCTTCGTCGGTGGGATTGCCGCAGACGTATTCCTTGGCTTTCTCGGCGAGGCGACGCGTGAACTCGGGAGCAATGCCTTGCTGGACCAGAATGCGTTTCACGGCCGTGCAGCGCTGGCCGGAGTTGCGGAAGCTTCCTTCCGCCGCGAGCTGCACGGCGAGGTCGAGGTCCGCGTCGTCGAGGACGATCAACGGATCGTTGCCGCCGAGTTCCAGGACGAGGCGCTTGTAGCCGGCGGTCGCGGCGATGCGTTTGCCCACGGCCACGCTGCCGGTGAAGGAGACGAGTTCCACGCGCGGATCCTGCACGAGCAGTTCGGCCACTTCGGCGCTCGGCCCGACGAGGACGCTGAGCATCGGCGCGGGGAGCCCGGCGGCATACAGCAACTCGGTCAGGCGCACGGCGGTCAGCGGCGCTTTCTCCGAGGGCTTCAGGACGACGGGCGTGCCGGCGGCGATGGCAGGCGCGAGCTTGTGGAGGACGGTGTTGAGCGGGTGGTTGAACGGCGTGATGCACGCGGCGCAGGCCAGTGGTTCGCGCTGGGTGACGATGCGCCGGGCTTTGCCGTGAGGTGAAATATCGCCCGAGTAGACCTGCCCGTCATCGCGCAGCGCCTCCATCGCGGAGAACCGCAGCACGTCGAGCGCGCGGGCGACTTCGTGGCGGGTGTCGCGCAGGCAGAGGCCGGTTTCGGACGTGATGAGCCGGGCGTAGTCCTCGACCTGCTTCTCCAGAATGGCGCGGGCGTTGTCGAGAATGCGGAACTTATCGTAGCGGCCCGGCGTGTCGCGGAAGGCGACGGCGGCGGCGATGGCCGCTTCAGTTTCTGCACGTCCGGCGAGCGTGACCGTGCCGGCAACCGCGCCGTCGTAGGGGCTGCGGACGGTCTGGGTGCGCCCGGAGTGGACCGGCTTTCCGGCGACAAGGCTTTGGAGGGTCATCATACGCGGCGCGGGGAGGCGGTGGCTTTCAACGCATCGGCGACGCGTCCGCCGAATTCATGGATCGCGGCTTCGTCGTGGGCGAGCGACAAATAGAGCTTCGTTCCCATGGGATTCAGGAACACGCGGCGGCGAAGGAGCTCCAACATCAAGGCCCGGCCGCGCGACCGGTCGCTGGCCAGCCAGCTTTTCTGATCGGTCACAGCCGTCTTGGAAAAGGCGATCTGCGCGATCGGTCCGTCTCCGAGGATCTGGCCTTGTTCACCGGCTGCCTCGAGCGAGCTGGCGAGGACAGCGCGAAGCTTCCGGCCGGATTCGTGGAGCGCCGGATAGACGCCGGGCTTCGAGAAGACATCGAGCACGGCCATGGCGGCAGCGCTGGCGACGGGGTTGCCGCCGGTGGTGGAGGCGGACCAGGCGTAGTTGGGCCCCGGCAGGCGGTGTTCGTTGACCGTGTCCATCAGAGCCGCGTTGCCCGCGTAGGCCGCGATGGAGAAGCCGCCACCGAGGGCCTTGCCGTAGGCCGCGAGATCGGGAACCACGCCGTAGTATTCCTGCGCGCCGCCGAGCGCGAAGCGGAAGCCAGTGACCACTTCGTCGAACACGAGGGCGATTCCATGGCGACGGGTCAGTTCCCTCAATCCTTGGAGAAATCCGGGCACGGGCGAGATGCAGCGGTGAAACGGTTCGACGATGACGGCCGCGATGTCGGAACCGAGTTCGTCGATGAATCGCGTCGTGGTTGCCAGGTCGTTGAACGGGGCCACGAGCACGTCGGTTTCAACCCAAGGCGCGCCGGCGCCGGAAGGATCGGAAGCAGGCATCGCCGAAGGACGGCCGTTGAGCATGCTGGTCACGCCGACGGGATGCTGGCCGTGGTAGGCGCCCTCGAACTTCATCACCTTCTTCCTTCCCGTCGCCGCGCGGGCCACGCGGAGGCACATCATGGTGGCTTCGGTGCCCGAGGTGACGAAGCGCACGCGTTCCGCGCAAGGGCAGATCGACTGCAATCGCTCCGCCAGTTCCACGCTGCGGCGGTTCACGGCGGCGTAGTTGAAGCCCTCGGCGGCCGCGCGGGTGGCGGCTTCGAGCACTTGGGGATTTGCATGGCTCGACATGACGATGGCCTGGGGCTCCGCGTTGGTCGGCCATGCAA
>JAYUUX010000181.1:0-5551 GCA_043754645.1 Verrucomicrobiales bacterium
TCCGCTTCCCAGCCATTGGACAAAGCGTCGCCATCGGCGTCGGCGGTGCGGGACAGGAGATTCACCGAGACAGGCGGCAGGACATGGGGGTTCTGGCCCGAGCGACGGAACGAGGCCGCGACGGAAGTTCCGTTGAAGTTCGTCGCCAAACGCAACTCGAACGAGGCGTTGGTCGTATTGTTGTCCACCGCCACGTCGACCGGCGGGTTGGTGCCGATGGCGAAGCGGACCACGTCCGCTCCCAACCCCGTTTCAAAGGCAACCGATGACCGCAGCTTCTGGCCGGGAATCACCGGTGTGCCGTTCGTCGGGAAGACATCGAGCACAGCCGAAGTGCGGAAGACCACGGGCAACCCGTTCGCCGTGGACGTGCCCGCGAGGGAATTGCCGGCGACGTCCCTCACACCGGCGAGAAGTTCGTTCGTGAACGTGACACCCGGCGGAATCGGCAGGGTCAGCGGCGAAACGCGGAAGCTGGTCGCGTCCAGCACAACGACGGAATACGGGACGAACAGGCCGGCGTCGTTGGTGAAGCGGACGGTGTTCGTCGTCACAGTCGCCACGTCCAGCGCCTCGCCAAATGTGAAGGTTGTGCCGGTCAACCAAAGGCTGACCAGGGTGGAACCGTTGGTCGGTGCGACCGAGGACAACTGCGGAGCCACGCTGTCGGCAAGATGGTAGGCCACGTTCAGCGTGGACGTGTTGGTGCCGCTGTCGGTCGCCCGGACTGTGACCGCCAGGCTGCCGCCCGCAGCCGGCGCATTGGTCAGCGGAATGAGGAAGACATTGGTGACCGGGGCGTTCGGCGTCGCGGAAACGACCACCACGGACTGGGTGACATTCACCGGAGATCCCACGCTCACGAGCAACGTCACCGCATTGGTGGAGTTGTCGGACGAGACCACCGTGAGCGGGAAGGTCGGCCCGGCCGCAAGGCGGCTGCCGTTCGTGGGCGACGTCACTCCGAGCACCGGCGCGGCGCGGTCGAAGATCACGAAGCTGACGGCCTTCTCGGCCGACAGGAGCCCGAGTTCATCGGTTGCCTGGACGCGGAACTCGAACAAGCCGCCCGGCGCGGCCGACGGCGGCACGACGAAGGCCAGGGTGCGCGGGTCGCCGTTGGGGAAGTTGGTGAAGAGGCTGATGCCGCCGATGCCCACCACGTTCAGGTTGGTCACGCGCGAATCGTCGGTGGCACCAACGGACAGCGTGAAGATCTGCCCGTTGCCCACGGGGCCGCTGGCCGGATTGATGCGCGCCAACGTCGCGACGGGAGGCTGGTTGGTGACGGTCTGGATGACCAGTTCGACAAACGGGCCGTCGTTATTGAACCGGTCAGTTGCGATCGCGCGGATGGTCGTGCTGCCGCCGGGGGGCAATTGGATTGCGGTTCGGAACGGCGAGTTGGTGGTGGAGCCAATGGTGACGAAGTCCTGCGTGAACCGGACGGCGACATCGGCTTCAGGCGAAGCCAGCAGGGCCTCGACCTGGATGACTGTCCCGGCGATGGGGGAGTTCGAATTGACGATGCGCAACGTGCTAAGCACGGGCCCGATGGTGTCGAGCGTGCTGAACTGGACGATGAGCGGCTGGTTGGGAAGCGCGTTGACGGCCAGGTCGCGGATGCCACTGACGGACAGCGTGTAGGTGGCATTCGGCAGCAGGTCCGTGGCCGGGGTGAAAGCCAGTGCCTGGGAGTTGAGAAGCAGATTGCTGGAGCCTGGAACCACACCGCCCGGGCCGGTCAGGGTGACGAAGAAGTTTGTGGAGCGGATCGGTTCGTTGAAGCTCAGGCGCGGCACGGATCTCGGATCGACCTGGACCTGTCCGTTCGTCGGGAAGACGGACAGCAGCACAGGCGGATCGGCATCTAGCGTGGTGAAGGTGCCGACGAACGGCGAGGTCATCGGGCGGCCGACGCGATCCACTGGACCGCGCGCAACAACGGCCCCGACCGCATTGAAGCGTTCGTTGTCGACGACGGTGATCTCGTAGGTCCGCAGGCTCTGCAGAATGGAACCGGGCGACAGCCGGACGACGTTCAGGATGCCGTTCGTGGGGTTCGCCCGGACAACGACACTGGCTGGCACGGTGTTGGTCCCAAGCTTGAGGAAGACGCCGTTGTTGCTGACGGAAGCCGCGTCGATGACTTCGTTGAAGAACAGGTCGACGAAGGAGTTCACCGGGACGCCTTCGCTGCCGGACGTGGGGATCATCCCGACGACGCGCGGGTCGTCCTCGTCGAGCAGCACGTTGCCCAGGTTGTTCGTCTGGCCGTTGACGGTGAGGGACGAAGTCTGCCGGGCGATGCCGGAGACGCTGGGAACGATCGACTCTAGGAAAAAGCTTCCGGTGGGAACGTTCTCGAAGCGGAAGGATCCATCCGCAGTGGTCCTCGCCGTGGCCCGGCCGGGAAGCCCGCTCTGGGGCGTGAACAAGATGAGCACATCGGCGTTCGCCACGGCATTGGAACCATCCGCCCGGACGAGCTTGCCGAGGATCGCTCCGCTGGACCCAAGGACCAGCGTGTGGCCGTTGGTGGAACCGTCGGCGAGAATCGACCCTTCGGCACGGCCGGCAAGCGCCTGCGAGACCGAGACGAGCCGGTAGCCGCCGACCGGCACGTTGTCGAAACGGAACGCGCCCGTGCCGTCGGTGAACGCCACGTCGGACACTCCCGGGTTGAAGCCCCCGACGGTCGCGAGATCCACCTCCACACCGGTCGCCGGCGTCGAACCGTCGCTGCGGAAGACGCGACCGGTGACGGAGCCCACCCCCAGCAACCGCAGCGGCACTTCGATGGAGGCGCCCGGAAGACTGATGGAAGCGTTGGTGCTGCCGGCGCTGAGCGACTCGGCGAGGATGCGCGACCGGGCGATGAAACTGTAGGAGCCCAACGGCAGGTCGACGAAGAATGCGATGCCGTTGGTGTCGGTGTCACGGTTGATGCCCGGTCCACCGGTGAAGAGCGTTACGGTCGTGTTGGTGCCGGGAGTCACGCCGTCGGGGCGCAGCACACGCACGGCAATGGACCCAAGCGATCGGATGCGGATGTCGGCCGAGAGCGCGGCCAGCCCTTCGGAAATGTTGCCCGAGGCAAACCCGTCCAGACCCGACAAGGGATCCACCGCCCTGACCGTGAACCCGCCGGAGGGAACGCCGGCGAACGAGTAGTAGCCGTCCGGTCCGGCCGTTACCGTGCGTTTTTCGTTGAGCCCGTCGGAGAAGGCCAACTCGATGGCCGCACCGGGCACGACGTTGGTGCCGTAGCTGCCGATCACAATGCCGGAAACCTCGGTCAGCGTCGGCTCGACCAGGACCACCTGGACGGTTTCTCCATCGACCGATAGCTGCGCGTTGATGCCGCGACGAATGCCGTTGATCGGGTTCTCGGCGATGACCACATAGCTTCCCAACGGCAGGCCGCCCACGCTGAATTCGCCCGAAGGCCCCGTGCTGGCAAAGGCCAGGGGCGAACCCGCGCTGCGGCCGATGCTCACATTGGCTCCTTCGATCGGAACGCTCTCCGCGCCGCGCACGAAGCGGCCGGCGATGGACGCGGTGGGCTGGAGAACGACGATGACTTCCGTCTCCTGTCCCTTGACCACGGTTACGCCGGACCGGCCGCTGATCGTGGTCGGCCCTGTGACGAAGGAACCGCAGACGGCGAAGGATCCTTCGAACAGATTGCCGAACCGCGCGATGCCGTTCACATCGGTGCGGCCGTTGAAGGACTGCCCGGGGAACCCGCCGCGCTGGATCTCGACGGACGCGTTGGTCGCAATCGTGCCATTGGCGAACTTCGCGATGACCTTCAGCGATCCGGTGTCGAGCAACCGCACCTCGGCAAGATTGGTCACACCGGGGTAGACGATCGTGGAAGCCTGGCCGATGAGCCCGTTGTCGAGATTCGTGACGGTGATCGTGTAGCCACGGCCGGGGCCACCCCCGGCATTGAGCGCAGGTAAACCGATCTGTGTGTCGAAGAATCCGTTCCCATCCGTCCGGATGATGTAGTCCGCGCTGAAGCTGATGTGGACGTTTACATTCGAGCTCGCCGCAGAACCGTCCGGGTTGAGGACGTTGCCGGCGAGACGTCCGTTGATTTCGCGGGTCCGCGGAAACTGGAGCACGACGTTGGTCACGTTCCGTTCCGTCGACGTCGTGACCCCGCTGTCGGAAATCACCACGGGGAAGAACGGCGACGCCGCCTGCAGGCCCCACGGCCCGACGGGAAGCGCATCCTTGAAGAAAAATGTCCCCAGGGCCGGATCCGAGTTCATGTCTCCCTTGATGCGCATGGTCGGTTTGCCGTTCTGGAGCAGGCCGAGGCCGGTGAGACGGACCTTGGCACCGATCGGCACACCCTGGCCGTTCACCACCATCCCAGACGCGGAGCCGGCTCGGAGATAGCGGATGTCCGCCACGACGGTCTGGCCGTCGAAGTTGAGGCTTGTCCGGGTGAAACCGAACGTTTTTGGATTAAAAGCCGCCCCCTCGCCGTTCAGGAAGGGATCGCTCGCGCCGGTGAAGATCGCGGCCGCTTTGGTCAGGGCATTGATGATGTCGGCCTCGCTTCCGCCGCGGATCTGGTCGATCAGGCCCGACGTGTCGGTATCGGCGACCGGCGGCGCAGGGGCGCTCAGTTCATAGGCACCGAGCCCAAGCGCCTCGAAAACGTAGTTGCCATTGGCGTCGGCGACGACCCAGAAGAATCCCTCGTCCTGGGGAATGGCCACAGCGACCGATGGGACCGGATTGCCGCCCGCATCCAAGACGCGCCCGGTGATGGTCGCGGCCGGGTTGAAGCGGATGACCACGAAGTTGTCCGAGCCAGGTAGCACGTCGAGGGACGCGCTCCCGACGCGCGGAAAATCCCAGCCCGCGGCCGGATCCCGCTCGACGCCGGCGCTGAGCGATTTCTGGCCGAGTGGAACACCCGGCATGGTGAAGAGGCCGTTGGCGTCCGTGCGCACCACCGCCGTGCCACCGGCCACGAGCGCGTTCGTCACCGGACGGCCAGTGCTCGTCTCAACCCGCCCAACGACGGTCGCACGGCCGTTCAGGGAAAGCGTGAGGAAGTTCACCCCCGCCTCCGCGATCTGAACATTGCTTCGTGTCGCCTTCAGCGAGCCGTCCAGCGATATCGCCGCGACGCCGAAGAGGCCGACCGGAAGGCTGGAGATGGTCCACAGCCCGTCTGAATCGGCCACGGCTGATCCCACAATGTCCCTGAGAATCCCGTTCACGAATGTTCCGACGTAGATCCTGGCTCCGGGGTGCGGCGTCAGGCCGTCGGTCTCGACAACACGCCCGGCCAAGCCGCCGAAGATCACGCGGTTGGTCGAGAGCACGATGTCCACACGCCCGGTCATTCCGGGTTCCAACAGCGACTGCGACAACACCCGGAAATTTCCGAGGCTGTTCGTCGCGCTGATGGAGAAAATGCCCAGCGGCACACCGTTGAAACGGAACCGGCCGTCGCTCCCGGTGAGCATCCCGCGAACGAGTTCACGCGAACCCGGATCGGGCGTGAGGTTCACGGCGGCGA
>JAYUUX010000182.1:0-3544 GCA_043754645.1 Verrucomicrobiales bacterium
GCCTCCGACGTATGCGGTGCCGCGCCTGTGGGATAGCCTGCAATGCGGTCGCCGCCGAAGATCCCGCTGCGTCCCGACAGATGACGCGCGTGGCCGACCATTCCGATCGTCGAAGTCGTGCCCTGATCCTTCGGGGCGAGGGTGCCCACTTCGTCAGTGATGGGGCCGTCCATGTGCAGAACGCTGAGATAGCCGTTCGCCTCGTTGAAGACCGCGGCGCCTTTGGACTCGCTGGTGGCGGCGTTGTTTCCCCAATGCAGTTTCAGTTCCTGCCGCGCGTTCCCTTGGATTGAGGGTATCCGAACCCAGACGCTCGCCGTCCCGTTGGTGGGATCCCACTCCTCGATCTGAAACGCGACCGGTTCACCGGTGGCGGTTGAGAAACGCAGGTCCTCGCCGTGAGGTTTCGTCTGGGCGAAGTTGAAGGAGTCCTTGTGGAGCCGGACCAACAGCGGAAATCCGGTGACCGAGGCAGTCGATGGAAGATTCGCCCCGTCCGGGGTGGTGTTGATGAAGATCGATCCGGAATTTTTCCACGCTGGATAGGCCGGCGTGCCGGCCGCGAACAGATCCTGTGACGAGACCAGCAACAAGGTTATCAGAGCGATGAGGTGTTTCATGGGCGTTCCAGATTCTTTTGCTGTTCGAGCCAGGGCGCGACTTTGTCGACCCAGCGTGCCGCGTGTTCCCTTAGGCCGGGGCCGCTGAAGTGGACTCCATTGCCATTGTTTTCGCGGAGGTGGCCTTTCAGCGCATCGCTGTCGGGCCCTTCGAGCGCAGTCCCGTCTTTCCACAGTGAAGACTGCGCGGCGCGGATGTCCGGAGAGCCTTCGTCGCCCGGCACGTGGTAGCTGGCCTGGGCCACGAACCACGGCGCCTTCCTGCCGATCTCGCGGCGTGATTCGCGGATGACCGTCCCGAGATACTCGCGGTAGAGGGTTCCGGCCAAGGTGCGGGTGGGATCGGCCTGATTGGCGTCGCTCTCGCCCTGATGCCAGAGCACCGCGCGAAAGCCATTCGGCCCGGCTTGTTTCATTCGGCCCACGAGATTTTCGAAGAGGCGGCCCTTGCTCTCCCATTGGCCATCGGCGCGCTGCTGGACATTGCCGAGAACGGTCGGCGGATTGGTGAATGTCGCACCCTTCGGCAACCACTCCCGGACGCTGGTGCCTCCTGCGCCGCAGGCGATGAAACCAATCGGCACCTTGAAACGTGAGGCCAATGCGTCGCCCAGCGGAGGCATGAAGCTGCCGCTCCCGCCGCTGGCACCCGGCTGCGGATCGTTCGCGAGCCGCCAGCCTTTGCCGTCAGATGCGGACACGAGGCCGGTCTTGGTAGACTGCTTCTCTTCGCCATGATTTCCGGAGTTGGACTGGCCGGTGACGACGAACACTTCCCCGATTCCCACATGCTCGACCGCAGCGTCGGCAAACGGGTTGCCCGCGTCCGTCACGCGCACCTCGACGCGGTGCCAACCGCCTGCCGGCGCCCGCACTTTACCGCCGATCTTCAAGCCCTGAACTGCTCCGGAAAGTTTCTCCCACTTGTTGGTGACACCGTCCGTGATGATTCGCACTTCAACGGTGTCCGCAGTCCCGGCTCCTTCGGAAAGCTCCCCCGTGATCTGGATGAAGCCCGAGCCCCACGACTCGCGCTGGATGACCTGGTAGTCGACCGGAGCGATGAGGGTCAGGGTGGCTGCTCCAGTCCGGAGGGCTGAGGCAAGAAGAAGGATTAGCAGAGCGGCCCTCATTCGGCGGAGTCCCGGGCTGCAGCCTTCCTATCCGCCGGTGGCTGAGTGCCCGCGGCGGCTTTGGTTTTCAGAAGGTCGATGACAACGTCGTTCGTCTGTTTCGCCCCTGGCGTGCTGCGGCCGTCGGCGACGTAGCGGTCGAGCAGTTCGCGGAGGCGGGCGACAATGGCGGGGTTTTCGGCGTGGACGTTTTTCGATTCGGCGGGATCGGCGGCGAGATTGTAGAGCTGGATTTCGGGAAGGCCGGCTTTGCGGGCAGCCGGGTCGAGCGGCGCGGCCCAGCCTCCGGAGCCGGGGCAGAGCTCGAGTTTCCACGGGCCTTGGCGGATGGAGAACATCCCGTGGATCGAGTGGTGGACCACAGCCTCGCGCGTCGGGGCGCGATTGGCGCCCAGGAGCGCGGGCAGAATGCTCACGCTGTCCTCGCCGGCGTTCGGCGGGAGCGGGGCGCCGAGGAGTTCGGCGCACGTCGCAATGAAATCGACGTGGCAGATCAACTGCATGCTCGTCGAGGCGGGTTTGATTTTGCCGGGCCAGCGGGCCAAGAACGGCACGCGGTGGCCCCCGTCCCAGATGTCGGCCTTGTAGCCGCGGAACTGCGCGCTCGCGAAATGGCCCTGCTTTTCCAGGGCGGGTGTGCCAGCGGCGGGCGAACAGCCGTTGTCGGCGGTGAAGATGACGAGGGTATTGGTGGCGAGGCCGTGTTCGTCGAGGGCGGCGAGGATTTTCCCGACGACGGCGTCGGTCTGCATCACGAAATCACCGTAGGCGCCGAGGCCGCTTTTGCCCTGCCACTCGGGCGTCGGGAGAATCGGCGTATGCGGTGACGTGAGCGGCACATAGAGGAAGAACGGTTTCCCCGCTCTCGCTGCGGCGGCGTGCTCGGCGAGATAGTTGACGGCCTGCCGTTCGAGGCGTGGGAGCATCTGGATGGGCGGGAGGCTTTCGATCACCCGGTCATTCTCGATCAGGCCGGACATCGTGCGGGCGTTGGAACAACCCCAGAAATAATCGAAGCCGCGGGTGATGGGGCCACCGATGATTCGCGAGCCGACGGGCAGGCCGGCTTCGCCCGTCTTGCCTTTTTTCTTCGCGGCCTCGCCGGCGCCTGAAGTCGGCCGCTCGGAGTGAAACCCCAGGTGCCATTTGCCGATGGCGGCGGTCGAGTAGCCGTGCTGCTTGAGCAGCGTGGAAACCGTCAGGCGGCCTTCCGCGAGGAGAGGCGGATCATCGGTGCCGTCGAAGACGCCTTTCTGGAGGCGGCTGCGCCACGCATAACGGCCGGTGAGCAAGCCGTAGCGCGTGGGCGTGCAGACGGAGGAACCGCTGTGCGCGTCGGTAAACGTCATGCCCTGCGCGGCCAAGCGGTCGAGGTGGGGCGTCTTGATTTTGCCGCGGGAGGGATTCAGCGCCTGCACGTCGCCATAGCCGAGATCGTCGGCCAGGATGTAGACGATGTTGGGCGTGGCGCCGTCCGTGGCTGTTGCTGCGGACGAAGCCGCCACGATGCCGAGGAGCAGGAGGAGGGAAAGAACCTGGTTCATGGCGGGAAAGGAGCGGCTTCGGAGTTCAAGACAGCATTGGCGACTTCATCGGAGTTACGTCTATTGGCGAACGACGAGGCAAACTTGTTATAGCGCGTCGATTCCGAACGAGAATGGGACGTTGACGATTCGTCCTATCTGGCCGGAGCCAGCCAACGCGCCGCGTTTTCGAGGACACGTAGCGGCTCGGCCTGTTTGTAAACCGGAAACGTTTCGTGGCCCGGCCGGAAGTAGAAGACGCGCCCCT
>JAYUUX010000183.1:0-4213 GCA_043754645.1 Verrucomicrobiales bacterium
CGTCGGTTCATCCATGATGACGATGCGCGCTCCGGCTCCAAGGGCGCAGGCGATCTCGACAAGCTGCTGCTCGGGCATCGAGAGCGAACGGATCTCGGCGTCTGGCGCGATGGCGGCGCCGATCCGCCCGAGCAGTTCCGCCGCGCGGGCGCGATTGGCCGGCCAGTTGACGCGAGCAAAGGAACGCGAGGTTCCAAGCCGCAGCGCGATATTCTCGGCGACGGTGAGGTCCGGGAACAACGCGGGTTGCTGGTAGATGCAGGCGATTCCAAGCTTCTGGGCTGCCGTCGGAGTGAGATCCACGACCGTGTTGCCCGTGATCGCGATCGTGCCGGCATCCGGAAGGTGTGCGCCCGTGATGACCTTGATGAGGGTGGACTTGCCCGCGCCGTTTTCGCCGAGGAGCGCATGGACCTCGCCGACCTCGAGCTCGAAGGAGACTCCCTTCAACGCCCGGACAGCACCGAAGGACTTGGTCACGGAAACGAGTTGGAGCAGAGGGCTCATGTCCAGAGTGGTCGGCGGATGCATGGCGTTGGTCGCCGTTTCGATGGGGGCACACGGAGGGATTGCCAGAAGCCGGTGCGGATTCGAGCCAAAAGGCGCTCCACCGTCTTGTCGTCTGTCCTGGCCAATTCTCTGACGGGAGGATTTCTCCTCGGGCGCTGAAGCGCGAATCGTCGAGACGGGCCGATGGGCGGCTTGACCCGTGTCCGTCCAACGGCTACCCAAATCGCGATGAACTTCGCCCCAATCTCCTCCTTGCGGAGCCATGCCGCCACTTTGGCGCTGGTCTGCTTCGGACTCGTCGGCTGTGTCACCGCGCCGCAACCCAACCAACCGCCGACCGGCTTCAAGGCGCTCTTCAACGGCAAGGACCTTGCCGGGTGGCGCGGTGGCGACACCTTCGACCATCGGAAATATCTCGCGATGGATCCCGACAAGCGTGCCAAGCAGGACGCCGAATGGACGGCGGATGCGTTCAAGAACTGGACCGTCGACCAGGGCGAACTGGTGAACATGGGGCAGGGCAAGTCGCTCGCGACGGTCGAAGACTTCGGGGACTTCGAGCTTTTGGTGGACTTCAGGATCTCCCCGAAGGTCGATTCGGGCATCTACCTGCGCGGTTTGCCGCAGGTGCAGATCTGGGATTACACGGAGACCAACTACTTCAAGTTCGGCGCCCAGAAGGGTTCCGGCGGCCTCTGGAACAACAGCGCCGGCGCGCCCGGCAAGGATCCTCTCGTGTTCGCCGACAAGCCCATCGGCCAATGGAACCGTTTCCGCATCCAAATGATCGGCTCCCGCGTCAGCATCTGGCTGAACGAAAAGCCGATCATCGACCATGCCATCCTTGAAAACTTCTACGACCGCAAGCTGGCCGCTCCCAAGGCGGGTCCCGTGCTTCTCCAGGCACATCCGCCCAAGGGCGAAATCCGCTTCAAGAACATCTTCATCCGCGAGATCGGCGCGTCCGAGGCGACGAAGCTGCTGAACCAGAGGGCGAACGCCGGCTTCAAATCCGTCTTCAACGGCAAGGATTTCGCCGGTTGGGCCGGCCCGGTCGACAACTACGAGATCGTCGACGGCGCGGTGATCTGCAAACCCAAGAAGGGCGGTACCATCTTCACCAAGGAGCAGTATGGCGACTTCGTGGCACGCGTGGAGTTCAAGCTCCCGCCCGGCGGCAACAACGGTCTCGCCCTCCGCTATCCCGGCTCTGGCGACACCGCCTACGTCGGCATGTGCGAACTCCAGGTCCTCGACGAGAACTATGAGCAGGCGACCAAGAGCAAGATCGATCCCCGCCAGGCGCACGGCTCGGCTTACGGCATGGCTGCTGCCCAGCGTGGCTACCAACGTCCGATCGGCGAATGGAACTTCGAGGAAGTCACCGTGAAGGGTTCCAAGATCAAGGTGGAGTTGAACGGCACGGTCATCCTCGATACGGATCTGTCGACCATTGATCCGACGACCTTCATGGCCAAGAGCCCGCACCCGGGGCGGGACCGCAAGGTCGGCCACTTCGGATTCGCCGGCCATAACGACCCGGTGGCCTTCCGCAATATCCAGATCAAGAAACTGGACTGAGCCGTTTAAGCGCTTTCGACCAAGGCGGCGAACCGACGTTCGCCGCCTTTTTCATTTGGCGGTAACCCAATCGACCGTGACCCGTGCAAAGACGATCCTGCCGTAGTTGTCCGTCTCGAAGAGGCAGCCGATCGTTCCGTCGGGCAGTTTGGTCAGGACGCTGTAGGCGAAGCCGCCGGGCCACAGGACACGTTTCACAGGCCAGGTCGCTCCGTCGTCGCGGCTCAGGTGGATGGTTCCGTTCGAACGGCTCATCGCGTCGGGGCCGCTGTAAAGAATGACGCCGGAGGCGGACCCACCATCGCCGAAGGAGTAACGGAGGACGCTGGCGTTGCAGCTCGGATCGCGCAGAGCCGGCACATCGACGACCGGAGACCATTTCGCGCCACCGTCCTTGCTGGTCGACGCTTTCCGGACCTTTGCCGCGGCGAACTGGCGCGAGTTCAAACCGACCGATCCATCGCTCAGCTCGACCATCTGCACTTCGTTGATCTGGCTGCGCCGTCCGAGTTTGGTGTCCGGCACGAATGCACCCGGCACGTTGTCGCCAAACGTCCACGTCGCACCGCGGTCATCGCTGAAGACCGCATAGTTGTTCCAGAACGAGTAGGGCCCTTCGTTGAATGGAATGATCAGCCGGCCCTTGTGGGCTCCACGGGTGAGCTGGATTCCGATGCCTGGCCCGCTGGCAATCGTGGTGGCGTTGGTCGCCCGTTTGGTGGTTCGAGTCACGTCGAGCGGCGAGGCCCAGGTTTTCCCGTCATCGTCCGAGGTGAGGATGAAGTTCCGGTAGATGTTCGTGCCTTCGAGACCCGTCTCCGTTCCGGCGCTGTGTTCCTTGAGATGCGCCGGAATGCGCTGATACCAGAGGAAGATCCGTCCGGTCTCCCGCTCCTGGACCACGGTGGGATTGTTGAGCGAGTTTGCCCCGTCGTTGTGCAGCACACGCAGCGCGCTCCAGGTGCGACCGCCGTCGGAGCTGCGTTTCATGACGATGTCGTTTTCCGCCTGGTCGGTCGGCTTCTGGCGGCCTTCCGCGAAGGCCAGCACCGTGCCCCCCTTGGTCACCAGAACCGCCGGGATGCGGATCTGCGTGTAGCCTTCGGATTTCGACGTGAAGACATCGTGGAACTCCGGTTCTGCCGCGACTGCGTGGATTGAGACCAGAGCGAGCAGACCGATGGAAAGGATTTGTTTCATGGCGTGATCAAAGGCGGACCCAGTCGAAGAAACCGATTTTCTCCAAACCGGAGCGGAGGGATTTGCGTTGGTCTTCCGTCATGGATCCGTTGGGAAGGCGAGCCGGTCCGACATCGACTCCAAGCATCGCCATTGTGGCTTTGGCCGCTCCCATGTAGCCGAAGCCGCCCAGAAGCTTCACGAGTTGCACGCTGCGCCATTGTTCTTCACGGGCCGTCGCCAGATCGCCGCGTTCGAAGGCCGCGATCAGGCGGTTGTAGACCGGCGCGGCGAAGTTGTAGGTGCTGCCGACCGCGCTGGTCGCGCCCAAGGCCAGTGCGGCCAGCAGGGCTTCGTCGATGCCCCACGGCATCTGCCACCTGCCACCATCTGCACGAAGGCATTCGGTGAACGCCATCTGGTCGGGATTGGAGAACTTGATCCCCGCCAAGGTGGGAATCTTCGGCGCAGCCACGCCGAGAAATTCGGCCATGGAGAACGAGACGCCGGTCAGGCCCGGGATGTCGTAGTAGAAGAACGGAGTGTTGGGCGCAGCCGCCGCGACGTCGGCGCACGATGCGACGAGGAGTTCGAGCGACCGTGGCTTGAAGTAGCTCGGCGCCACGGCCGAGATGGCGACCGCACCGAGTTTTTCAGCTTCTTCGGCCAACAGCCGTGAATCAGCGAGGCAGTTGCTCCCGACGTGGACGATGACCTTGATCGCGGCATGCCGGGCGACTTCGCACCAACGGCGGCCCAAGGCGCGTCGTTCATCGAGAGTGAGCGAGGAACTCTCGCCGGTTGTGCCGCCGATGAAGACCGTCGTGACGCCGCTTCGCGCGAGATGCTCCGCCTGTGATTCGACCACGGCCAGGTTGAGCGATCCGTCGGCATGAAACGGCGTGTGCGTGGCGGCGACGAGGCCGGCGAGTCTGGGTGCGGA
>JAYUUX010000184.1:0-3303 GCA_043754645.1 Verrucomicrobiales bacterium
GCCTGCGCCACCCGGAAGATGATCCGGCGGCCGCCTACTCTTGTCAGCGCATCACGTCTCTCAGGAAGCGACCGGTATGGGACGCTGCCACCTTCGCGATGTTTTCGGGTGTTCCCTCGCCAACAATCGTTCCACCGCCCTCTCCTGCCTCCGGCCCGAGGTCGATGACCCAGTCGGCTTCCGCGATCAGGTCGAGGTTGTGCTCGATGACGATCACCGAGTGCCCTGCGTCGACGAGCCGCTGAATGACGTCGACGAGTTTTCGCACGTCGGACATGTGCAGACCTATGGTCGGTTCTTCCAGAATGAAAATGTCGGCGGTCGGCCTGACGACTGCACCCGGGATGGGTTTGTAGTTCTTCGGCACCAGCCGCGCCGGGCTGGGCTTCAATCCACTGAGCAGATGCGTGACCAGCTTCATCCGCTGCGCTTCACCGCCGCTGAGGGTGGGGCTGGTCTGCCCGAGCTTGATGTAGTCGAGCCCCGTGTCGCGCAATGCTTCCAGAGGACGCTTGATCCGCTGGAACGCACTGAAGAACTCGATCGCCTCGGCCACGCTGAGGTCCATGATCTGTGCGATGTTCTTGCCGGCGTATTCGATGTCGAGCGTCTCGCGGTTGAAACGCAGTCCGCCGCAGGTCTCGCACTTCACATAGGCGGGCGGGAGGAAGTTCATCTCCAGCTTGATCACGCCGGCACCGTCGCACGCGGGGCAACGGCCCTGGGCGGAGTTGAAGGAAAACCGGCTGCCCGTGTAGCCGCGCATCCGGGCCTCCGGCAGTTGGGCGAAGAGTTCCCGGATGTCGTCGAAGAAACCGACGTAGGTGGCCGGCGTCGAACGCGGCGTCCGGCCGATGGGCGATTGATCGACCTCGTAGACCGTGCGCAAAAGTTCACGCCCGACGAGTTTGCCCGCCTTCGGTCCGGCTTCCCCGCGCAGCAGCGGCAGAAGGCATTCGTTCACCAGCGTGCTCTTGCCGGAACCCGACACCCCCGTGACCACGACGAACCGGCCGAGCGGAATGGTGACGGAAACGTTCTTCAGATTGTTTGCAGCGGCGCGTTCCAACAGCAGGTGAGAAAGTGGGAAAGTGGACGGGGGAGAATTCTTACGAAGCGTCGCTCGGGCTTTTCTCACTTTCCCACCAGCCCAATTTCCCGCCGACTCCACCGCCCTCCGCTCTCCGCGTGCAGGAAACTTCCGCGCCGCAGCTGCGAGCAACGACGCGCCGGTCAGGGATTTCGGATTCGCCTTCAACTGGGCGAGCGTTCCCGCCGCCATGACCTCGCCTCCGTTCACGCCGGCTCCTGGACCGAGATCGATCACGTAGTCGGCCTGGCGCATCGTCTCTTCGTCATGCTCGACGACCACGAGCGAGTTGCCCCGGTTCTTCAGCAGGTTCAACGCGGTCAACAACTGCTCGTTGTCGCGCGAATGAAGACCGATCGTGGGTTCATCGAGAACGTAGAGGACACCGCTGAGGTTCGACCCAAGCTGGGCGGCGAGGCGGATCCGCTGGGCTTCTCCGCCGGACAATGTCGTCACGCTTCTCCCGAGCTGCAGGTATCCAAGCCCCACCTCGCGGAGGAACTTTAGCCGCTCGCGGATCTCGGGCAGGATGTCGCGCGCGATCTCGCCATCGCGTCCGGCCACCTCCAGTCGATCGAAGTAGGCCTGCGCTGTTTCGACCGAGCACTCCGAAAAGAAGTTGATCGTCGGATGCTTCGCCTTCGCCGATGCGCTGCGGGCGCCCATCGGCAGACGCACAGACCGCGCGAGTGGATTCAGGCGCGCGCCGTGGCAGTCGGGACATTCCTCGTGTTTGCCTTCGGTCCACTGGAACCAGCTTTCCTCCACTGCATCCGCGCGCGCCCCGCGGTCCACGTCGGGCAGCTCGAAGAGTTCGCCGAACCCGCGGCATTTCGGACACCAGCCGACCGACGAGTTGTAGCTGAAATGTTTCGGATCCAACTGGCCGTAGGCCTTGCCGCAACCGGGACAGGTCCGTTCGGTGGAATGCACCGTCAGGCGTTTATGGTTATCGAAGGCGAACAGCGTGCCCTGCCCGATCTTGAGCGCTTCATCGACGAGCTGCTGGGGACTCTTGCCAGCGACGTTGGGTGCCTTTGACGGTTTGGCCTTCTTGCCGCGACGCGGCGCTTCCAACACGCCGACGACGATCTCGACGTCGTGTTCCTTGAATCGATCAAGCCGGAAAGGTTCATCGGCCCGGAACAGCTTCCCGTCGGCACGGATCTCGGAATAGCCGTGCTTGGAGGCCCACGTCGCGATCTCGGAATGGAAGCCCTTCCTTCCCCGCACGACCGGAGCCAAAAGCAGAAGGTCTCCGCGGGTCGTGAGCTCCTCGAGAAGCGCCGCGCCGACCTGGTCGCGGGTCCGGCCTTCGACCGGCAACTGGCAATCCGGACAGTGGGTCGTGCCGAGCTTGGCGAACAGCAGCCGCAGGAAATGGTAGATCTCGGTGACGGTGGCCACCGTGCTCTTGCCCCCGCCCCGGGACGTGCGCTGCTCGATGCTGACGGTCGGTGGGATGCCGGTGATGAGGTCGACGTCCGGCCGGGACATCTGCTCCACGAACTGCCGGGCGTAGGCGCTCATGGCATCGAGGAACCGGCGCTGGCCTTCGGCGAACAGGATGTCGAACGCGAGCGTGCTTTTGCCCGAACCGCTGACTCCCGTAACCACGACGAACTGCCCGCGCGGGATCCGCACGGTGATGTTCTTCAGGTTATGCTCCCGGGCCCCGATGATCTCGATCGCATCACCGTCCGCCGTTCCGGTCTCAGAATACACGGCGCAGAGAGAACCACAGGACAGCCGGGACGCAACGTCGGGCCTTCGGCAAAACTGCGCCTCTTTCTCGTCCTCGTTCTCGGTCTCGGTCTCTTTCTCGAGGACAGAACCTAAGACGAGAAGGAGAACGAGAACGATGACGAGAAGGATCGGCAACCTGTCGGCTGGATTTCCCCGCACGCCTCGCTAACTTTCGCCTCATGTCGTCAGAAACCGCTTCTCATCCGATGGCTTTCAGCGGAGCCGCGGACTCGAAAGCCACTAGCGCCACCACGATAAAACGCCTGCCGTGGTATTGCTTCGCCGTCGCCTTCGGCGCGCTCTGCATCCCGCTCGGCGTGCTGTGGGACATCTCTTGGCATTCGACCATCGGGCGAGACACGTTTTGGACGCCGGCACACATGCTGATCTACAACGGCGGTGCGCTTCCCGGGTTGCTGTGCGGTTGGCTCGTGCTCAAGACGACGTTCTGGGGAACGGCCGAGGAG
>JAYUUX010000185.1:0-4829 GCA_043754645.1 Verrucomicrobiales bacterium
GCTTGGCCGTGGCGACGACCCGTTGCGACTTGGGGTCGAGGAGGATGTAGACCAGAACGCGGTCGCCGACGTTTACCGGGTTCACCTGTTCGCGGTAGGGCAGCAGGAGATCCTTCTCCAGTCCCCAGTCGAGAAATGCGCCAGCGCTAGGATGGACGCCGACCACCCGGAGCGCGGCAAACTGCCCGACGCTGGCGATCGGGCGATCCGTCGTAGCGACGAGCCGGTCCTCGGAATCGCGGTAGACGAACAGGTCCAGCAGATCACCCGCCGCCGCCGTCGAAGGCACGTAACGTTTGGGCAGGAGAATCTCCCCGAGCTCGCCACCGTCGACGAAGGCGCCTGGGCCGGCGAAGTGGAGGAGTTCGAGCGAATTGACCTGACCGATGTTCACCATGTCGGGAGAGAGTAGGGTCGCCGGGCGCGGACCGGGAGAAGAATTCCCGAAGACCGGTTGCGATCTTGGCCATCCCGGGGTTACTTCCCGCCCGGCGATTTCGCCGGCCGATCCCTGCCATGAGCCCGAACAGAATGAATTCGCCGTGCATCAACATCTGCCAACTCGACGCCGCGGGAGCAGTCTGCGTCGGCTGTGGGCGGACGACCGGGGAGATCGGCCGGTGGACCGCTCTGAAGCCGGAGGAGCGCGACGCGATCATTCTGCGGTTCCCCTCCAGAATGGAGCAGATCAAGGAATCGACAGCGTCGGATTGAGCTGTCGAGGTCTCCGGCAGAACGCCGATTGGGGACAAACAGCCGGGAGAGAAAAGGGCGGATGGGCAACCTGCGGCGCGTCCTCTCGACAATATTTTCGCGTCTCTGAACTTCCTGCGTGCTTGACTAGGGCGGGCCGTGGAACAGTTTTCCGCGCTCCGGAAAAATGCCCAGACTGAAGACACATTCCGTCGATTGATGAAAGCACGCATGATGAAAGGCGTGGGAGTGATCCCAACGCGACGCGAGGTGGCCCTTGTCGACCATCCCGAACCGGAGATTTTCCACGCCGACCAGATCAAGGTCCGCACGCTCGAAGTGGGCATCTGCGGAACCGACCGCGAGATCTGCACCTTTGCCTACGGCCAACCGCCGAAGGGCGACGACTACCTGCTCCTCGGCCACGAATGCCTCGGCCAAGTCGTCGAAGTCGGCCCCGGCGTGACGGGCTTCAAGGCGGGCGATCTCGTTGTCCCGAGCGTCCGTCGGCCGTGCCTCGACGAATCCTGCGCGCCGTGCCGCGAAGGGCGTCAGGACTTCTGCTTCACCTGGACCTTCACCGAGCGCGGCATCAACCAGCGCCACGGGTTCATGACCGAGGTCTTCGTCGAGGAGCAGTCCTACCTCACCGCCGTGCCGCAGGATCTGCGCGACGTCGCGGTCATGGCCGAGCCGCTGACCATCGCGGAGAAGGGACTGACGCAGGCGTGGGAAGTGCAGAAGCGCCTCAGCTGGGAACACCACAACCGCGATGGCAAAGGCCGCGGGCACGGCCGCAACGCCGTCGTCCTCGGGGCCGGCCCCATCGGCCTGCTGGGTGCGATGAAGCTGATCATCGAAGGCTTCCGCGTCTTCATCTACTCGCGTTCGCCCAAACCCAACTTCAAGGCCGACATCGCCGAGTCCATCGGCGCGGAATACATCTCGTCGAAGGAGGTCGGCGTCGACGAATTGGCCAAACGCGTCGGCAACATCGACCTCGTCTACGAGGCCGTCGGCGAAGGCCACGTGTCCTTCGAGCTCATGCGCGTGCTGGGCATCAACGGCGTCTACATCTTCACCGGCATCCCGGCCGAACGTGGGACCATCCCGGTTTACGCGGACAACATCATGCGGAACATCACGCTGAAGAACCAGGCGATCGTCGGCACGGTGAACGCCAGCCCGCAGGCGTTCGTCGACGCGGTCCGCGACCTCGGCGAGTTCAAAAAGCGCTGGCCCGGCGCCATGAAGGCCCTGATCACCGGCCGCCACGGCATCGATGCGCATCGGGAACTCCTTCTCGGCAAGGCCACCGGCATCAAGAACGTGATTTCCTTTAGCTGACGCAGCAGACTTTCCGTCGCATGAGCAAGAATCCCTGGATCGACGTCTCGGTTCCCGTCAACAACACGATGCACTTCTGGCACGGCGATCCGCCGCCGTATGTCACGATGCACGCCGGCACGGCCAAGGGCGATGTCTGCAACGTTTCGGTCATCTACTGCAGCTTCCACACCGGCACCCACATGGATTCTCCCATGCACTTCCTGCCCGGCAAGAAGACCATGGACGACCTCCCGTTCGACGCCGTCATCGGCCCGGCCCGCGTCGTCGAGATCAAGGACAAGGAATCCATCAAGCCGGCCGAGCTGAAGAAGCTGAAGCTGAAGAAAGGTGAACGCATCCTCTTCAAGACGCCCAATTCCACCGTGAGCTGGAAGAAGCCGACCTTCGACAAGGACTTCGTCTACATCTCCAAGGAAGGCGCGCAGTTTCTCGTCGACGCTGGCATCCAGACCGTCGGCATCGACTACCTCAGCGTCGGCGGCTTCTACAAGGACGGCGTCGAGACCCACCACATCCTGCTCGGCGCCGAAGTGTGGATCATAGAAGGCCTGGACTTCTCGAAGGTGAAGCCCGGCAACTACGACCTCATCTGTCTGCCGGTGAAGTTCGCCAAGGGTGACGGCGCACCGGCGCGTTGTTTGATCAGGAAAAGGTGATCAGCGACGGGAAGTTCCTCCCACCAAAACCGAAGAGGCCCCTGCGGGCCTCTTCGTGATAGTCGGTGGTTTTGGATAGCGGCAGTGGAGCCGCCGGGCTCCAACCGGTCTTACGGTTTGGATTGGGCCTTCCTTGAGCGGGTCGCCGCCAGAACTCCAACCACTCCCAGTCCGATCAGAGCCATGGCGGAAGGTTCCGGGACGGCCTGCACGGTCACGCTCCCCAATGTCGACACCTGATCGAGCCGCGCGTTGGGCCCCACGGTCTCGAAGCCGTATTGGATATGGCGCGCCGGGTCGTTGATCGTCGCGAGGGCGATGGTAAAGGTCCCGTTGACGACCGGGGCCGTGATTGTGTTGAAGGATGAGAAGTCTGGGGCGAAATCACGGATGAATACGGTCGAGGTATATGGGCTGACCAACGTGTTGGCTGTGACCGAGCCGGTGAAAGTGACCGTCTGGCCTGCGAGCGCATCGTTTTGGACGTAGAAGTTCGCGTGCATTGACTTGTTTCCTTGGCCGCCACCGGTCCACCAAAACGTGTCAGAAAGGGCAACATCTCGCGAGATGCTGGTGTTGGGAGTCAGGGTCAGGGTCGGGCCCGAGAAACTCGCGTTCAGGTCCGCGGTTGCTGTCCATGGCTGGCCGAACGCGAATGTCGTGTCGTTCAGCTCGAACACGTTCATGTAGCCGTCCCACGTCGCTCCGGGATCTACTCTGACGGTGGTTTGCGCGTGGGAAGCTGTGGGTGTGATCAACAGACCGACGATTGCAGCAATCGTCGAGACAACCTTGTGTGAATACTTGGGCATGCGGGAACTTACCAGCTATCGCCGTTTTGCAACCAGATTTTTTCGGCACCTACCGGATTCCGCCGACTGGTTCGCGGCGGAGGCACGGTGGGCTTCCCAGGGCGACTGACAGATGGGACGTGGTCGCCTGGTTCTGGGATGTTGAAAGCGGGCCCGGGGGTAAACGTTGCGGGGCTCAGACCGGTGCTTCGCCGGTAAGTAGGCTCTTGGCTTTGCCGATCTGGTCGACGTGGCCGAGGAGGAGCACCTGGTCGCCGGGGAGCAGTTCCTCGTCGGGGCCGGGATTGATGATCGAGGTTCCGCCACGTTCGATTCCGACGACGCTGGCGCCGGTAGCGGTGCGGAGGGCGAGTTCGCGGATCAGCTTCCGGGCGGCCGGGGAATTCTCCGTGAGCAAAACCGTCTCCAGATCGGCGTCGCGTAGGAGCTTGGCCACCTTCGGCGTGGCGGGTGCGGCGTGGCGGTCGACTTCGGGCTGGTTGAGGGTCGATTCGAGCGCGATCTGGCCCTTCGAGTGCAATCGGATGGCCGCGCCCCAGAGCAGCCACGTCAGCAACGCCACCACGATCAGAAGCACGATCAGCGTGTTCGTCGGCGGCAACAGCGCCGAGCTGAGGGCCAGTCCGTAGAGCACCAGTCCCACTAGGCCGATGGCCGAAAGGACGTTGGAGACGACGTTGCGGATCGCGTCGGTCCGCGCGCCGGCCTTGGCCCGGGTTACGCGCAGTTCCGTCAACAGCATGGCGAAGGCCTGGAACTTCCGGAACACGGCGATGAACATGGGCAACGCCACGATGACCGAGGCCAGCCAGAGCATCGGGCGGAACAGTTGCGGCGACCGCAGCGACTCCGGCAGCCACGTGGCGTCCCGGCGTCCGAGGAACACGGCCCCGATGAAGACGGCGGCGATGAGCGCGAGGTTGAGGCTCATCTGGAGCGTCCAACGCCGCATCATCTTCCCGGCGAAGTCGTCCTTCCGCTGGCGGCCGAGCTGGCCGACCCAGTCGGTGTAGAGGTCGAGATAGCCGACGAGCGACTTGGGCGCCTTGCCGTAGAACCAGCCGATGAAGCCGTCGGAACCCTTGATGAGGTAGGGCGTCGTGAGCGTGGTGATGGCCGAGACGGCGACGGCGATCGGGTAGAGGAAATCGCTCGTGACCTTCAACGACACGCCGAGGGCCGCGATGATGAAGGAGAATTCTCCGATCTGCGCCAAGCCCATGCCCACCTTGAGCGAGGTCCGAGGATCATTTCCCGCGACGAAGGTGGCGAAACCGCAGCTCACCACCTTGCCGACGATGGTCAGCGCGCTGATGGC
>JAYUUX010000186.1:0-7425 GCA_043754645.1 Verrucomicrobiales bacterium
CGCCGGACACGACACAGGCCTTGACGTTGAACACACTCGTCGGCGGGACCATCGGTGTTCCGGCCCAGCGCCAGCGATACACGTTCACCCTTCCGGCCGCGACGAAGCTCGCGTTCGACTCATGGACCAACTCGTCGTTCCAGTGGAGCCTCACGGGGCCGCTTGGCACCGTCGTCAACACGCGCGGCTTCAACGGTTCGGACGCGCAGCAATTCGGCGGCGGCAATCCCGTGCTAAACCTTCCAGCCGGCGCCTACGAGATGGCCGTCTCCGCGCAAGGCGACGCCGTGGGCGACTACCAGTTCGTGCTGCTCGACCTCGCGGCGGCCACGCCGTTGGCCCTGAATAGTGCAACCCCGGTCGGACTGAGCCCGGCGTGGAGTTCGACTGCGTATCGCTTCGACGCCGCGCCGGGTGACCGGATCCGCTTCGACGGAAAAACCCTGTCCGGTGCGCCCAACGCCATCTGGCGGCTCATCGATCCCGTCGGCGACCAGTTGTGGTATTCCGGCTTCAACAATTCTTCCCTGAGCAATCTCCTGAGCCGGGGCGGCACCTACACGGTCCTCCTGGAAGGCTATTTCGGGGATTCGGTCAACGGCTCGCTCTACATCACCAACACCACCTTCCCGAACATCCCGCCGCCCGCTCTCGGTGGGACACCGGTGACCCTCGGCCAGGCCTACACCAACGTCCTCGCGACGAGCACGACGACCAACTCGTTCCTGGTCAGCCTCGCCAGTCCCTCGTCGCTCTATGTCGATGCGCTGAACGCGATGCCGCTGTTCTATTCGGTCATCGGCACGAATGGACCGGTCGCCGTCGCGGTGAACATGAACTCGGGCGCGTGGGACCTTCGCCCCTGGGTCGACTTGCCGGCGGGCGATTTCACGATCCAGTTCTGGGGCGCCGCCCAGACGATGCAGGTCCGGTTCCTTGAGATTCTGTCTTCCCCGGTTCTTCCGGTGAACACCGGAGTCACCAATCAACTGGTGCCGGCCACGGCCTCCATGCTGTATCGGGTGAACCAGCCTCCCGGCTCGACGTTCTACTACGACGGGCGGCTCGACACCGGTTTCAATGCCGGACGGCAGGCGCGGCTTTACAGCCTCCAGAAGGGTGCGGTCTGGACCGTGACTTCTCCCGGAAACGACTCCGGGCCGTTCGTTCTTGCTCCCAACGAGACCTACTTCTTCGCGCTGGAGGGGATTTGGAACAACACATCGCCGAGTGGCAGCATCGGCTTCGCGGTTCAGACACCTTCCCTGTCGACAAATGCCCTGGTCCTCGGCGCGACCATCCAGGGCACCTTCGACGGTGGCGGTGATGTGGACACCTACACGTTCACCCTTGGCAGCACGGCCCGCGTGTTCTTCGACTCGCTGACCAACGTCTATTGGACTTGGTCCTTGAGCGGATCAAACACGACCTACGCCGCCAGCCGTGACGCGCGCTTCTCCGACAGCGCGGAAGTCGCGGACGCGTCGTTCCTCCTCCCCCCCGGCAAATACGTCTTCCGCGCGGAGTCCCAATCGACCCTTCCCAACGGATACTCGTTCCGGCTGCTCGACGCCGGGACGGCCGCGCTCACCTCCATTGGAAGCACCAATTCCACGAACCTCCTTTTTGGAACCGGGACCGCGCTCTACCGGTTCAATGCCGGAGCAGGGCAGTCGGTCTACTTCCGTTCGCTGGCGTCGGCCGGGTTCAACCAGTCTCCCTACGCGCGCCTCTACAGTCCTTCGGGCGGGATCGTTCAGAACTTCACGCCGAGTGCCGACCAGGCCGCGATCGTATTGCCCGCTGCCGGCGACTACACGTTCGCGATCGATGGCAGGGCCTATTACAACACGACTCTGACGGGCTTCGTCAGCTTCGCCTACCTGCCGGTCATCTACGCGACCAATGTGTTGTCCATTGGCGCCACGGTGCAGGGAACGCTCAACGGAGGAGGCGACATCGACTACTACGCGTTCACCCTCTCAGGCACGAACCGGCTTTTCTTCGACTCGCTGACGAACACCTATTGGAACTGGATCCTGACCGGGCCGAGCGGAACTGTTTCGGGGGAACAGGACGCGAGGTTCTCTGACAGCGCCGAGGTGGGTGACGCCTCGTTCGTCCTTCCCCCCGGCGACTACTTGTTCCACGCCATTTCCAAATCCGCTTCGCCCACTCCCTATCTGTTCCGCTTCCTCGATGCCGGGCTTGCGGCCACGCTCACACTGGGCGGCACGAGTTCGACCAACATCGTCGGAGGCGTCGGCACGGCGCTGTATCGCTTCAACGCCGCGGCCGGCCAGCGTGTCTATTTTGATGCCCAGGCGTCCAGCGGGTTCAGCCAGCCTCCCTATGCGCGCCTCTACAATCCGCTCGGGCAGATCATCGATGCGTTCAGCTTCAGCGCCTCGAGCGACCAGGACACGCTGACCCTTCCCCTCTCGGGCGACTACGTGTTCGCCGTCGAGGGCCGGGTCTACTACAACACAACGACGACGGGGTTCGTCGGCTTCGCGTATCTTCCCATCACGTATCCGACGAACGCGCTGGCCCTCGATACCGCGGTCACCAACGCGATCAGCCAGCCGGGAACGCGCCAAGTCTACGCGTTTACCCTGCCGGCCCAGACGCGCGTCTATTTCGACGCCCTGACGAACGGCCCCGCCATGTGGTCGCTGTCAGGCGGTTCCGGCGCGTTGGTGACGGATCGGCGTTTCGACAATTCCGACGGCAACGCCGTCAACGATTCGTCGGTCCTGTTGCCGGCGGGCGACTACCTGCTCACGGTGAGATTCGGCCTCGGCGCCACCGGAACCTACGGCTTCCGCCTGCTGACCGAAGCGTCCGCTGCCCCGATCGCATTCAACACCGTCATCACCAACGTCGCCTCGCCGAGCCAGTTGACCCGGCTCTACCAGTTCGCCGGAACGGCCGGTGCGCCGATCTATTTCGATGGGCGCGGCATCCTGTCTGGGGGCGGCGGCACGCCTGGTCTCCGGCTGTATTCGCCGATAGGAACTCTGATCCTCGACCAAAGCGTCGGCAGCGACCGGGACACGTTCGTCCTGCCGGCGAGCGGAACCTACTTCGTTTCCTTGGAGGGCAACTTCGGGAGCCAGGTGGCGACCCAGACCACGGCCTTCGTCTTCTGGTCCAACCCGCCCAAGGCGCCCGCCGCGTTGCTCGAGACCAACACGTCGCCGGACCTCGTGGTGGCCGGAGTTTCAGTCACTCCCGGCAGTGGAGTGCAATCGGGACAGGCGATCACCGTGAACTGGGCCCTGCAGAACAGCGGAGGATCCCCGACGGCGAGTTCCTTCACCGATCGCGTCACGATCCGCAACACCGCCAACAACCAGATCCTCGTCAACTCAACCGTCCTCTACGACCAGTCCCAACCGGCCAACGGCGTCATCGAAGCCGGCGCCCAGCGCAACCGCCAGTTCACCGTCACCCTGCCGGATGGACCGTCCGCCGTCGGCACGCTCGAAGTGACCGTGACCGCGGACACCCTCAACAACGTCCTCGAACAAAACGGTGCGGGCACCGGCGAGGCCAACAACGCCTCGGCCGCCCAGTTCAATTCGACCATCGCGCCGTATCCCGACCTCAGGATTGCCGACGTTTCCGCATCGCCTTCGAGCGGCTGGGTTCCGGGAAGCCAGATCGTCGTGTCGTGGTCCGTGACCAACACGGGATCCCGGTTCACCAGCAATTCGTGGTCGGACCGCGTGACCCTCCGCAACGTGTCGACGGCCCAGACCCTCTTCACGACGAACGCGGTCTATGACTCCGCTGCACCCGGTGCCGGATCGATCGGTCCGGCGGATTTCCGGTCGCGACAGGTCATGATCACGCTTCCGAACAGCGCCCAGGTCTACGGGCAGTTCGAGATCGCCGTCGAAGCCGACGTCCTCAACGGGGTCTATGAATACAACGCCCAATCCTCCGCCGAGACGAACAACCTGACCCTCACGAATCTTGTCTCCGCGCCGGATCTCCAGATCGCCGGTCTGACAGTGACGCCGTCTCCCGGGCCGTTCTCCGGGGCGCTTCTCACCATCCAATGGCGGATGACCAACACCGGCACCGCCCGCGCCGACAACGGCTTCTACGAACGGGTCCAGGTCCGGAATACGACCACGTCCCAGACCCTTTCGGACACCACTCCCTACTACAACTCCGGCCACATCACGAACGGCTTCGGCGTCAATCGGAGCACCTCGTTCCAATTGCCCGACGGCGTCAGTTCCGTGGGCAACATCGAGGTCACGGTGTCGGCGGACGCGTTCAACCAGTTGACGGAGGCGAACCTCGCCGGAACCGGCGAAGCGAACAACAGCGCGATCGCGGCGGTCGTCACCTCGCTCAACGAGTATCCGGATCTGCGCATCTCCGGCATCGCCGTGGCGCCCGCCAGCATCGCCTCCGGCACGAACATGACGATCAGTTGGACGACGACCAACAGCGGCACGGCCGCGTCGGGCGGCAATTTCTACGACCAGGTCACCGTCGTGAACACCAACACGGGCGTCACCCTGGCCAACGCCTCCGTCTACTACGCCGTGAGCACCTCCGGTCCGATCACCAACGGCACGGCCCGCAGCCGTTCCTACAGCTTCACGCTGCCCAACAATGCCAACGGCGCGGGTGGCCTGCTGATCACGGTCACTGCCGACGTCTTCAACAACGTCTTCGAATACAACCCGGGCAACACGGGCGAATCGAACAACGTCTCGACGCTGTCGATCTCGTCCGGATTGACGCCCCTGCCGGATCTCGCGGTTGCCTTCATCACCGCGCCTCCCACGGCCCGGCCTGGTGTTCCCTTCACCTTGACCTGGGGACTGACCAACGTCGGCACCGCCGCGACCGTGGGTTCCTGGAACGACACGATCTACCTTTCATCCGACACGATCATCGGCTTCGACGTGTTCCTCGGCTCAAGGCAGGTCACCAACTCGATTCCCGCCGGAGGTTCGCTCGTCGTGACGCAGTTGGTCACGTTGCCGCCCGCCAGTGATTCCGGCCCGGTCTATCTCGTGGTCCAGACGGATTCCGGCGGTTCTCTGAACGAAATCCTGAACTCCAACAACACCTTCATCAGCCCCACGCCGGTCTTCGTTCCCGGTGCGCTGACCATGACGCTCTCGCAGTCGCAGATCGCGGAGAACGCCGTGAACCCGAACGTCAGCGCGACTGTCACCCGCAACGGCAGCAAGATCGCCGACCTTCTCGTCGCGCTTTCCAGCTCCGACACCACCGAAGCCACGGTCCCGTCCGCCGTCCTGATTCCCGCGGGCCAGGCCAGCGCGACCTTCTTCATCACGGGTCAGGCCGACCTCGAATTCGACGGACCTCAGGCCGCGCAGATCGTGGCATCGTCGATCGGATACGACTCGGCCACCAATTCGCTGACCGTTCTCGACTCCAACCAGCGCCGCGTGACCCTGACGCTTTCGGCGACCAACGTCGTCGAAGGCGGCACCGTCACGGCCACGCTGACCCGTGATCCCGTCACCGCGACGAACCTGACGGTCCAACTGCTCAGCTCGGATGCAAACCAGCTCGGCGTTCCCGCCGCCATCGTCATTCCGGCCGGGGTCGCCTCGACCAACTTCGTTGTCACGCCCGTGGACGATTCCCTCATCGAGCGGACGAATTCCTACACGGTCACCGCTTCCGCGACCGACCACCTATCGTCGTTCGCCACGCTGTCCGTGGAGGATAACGACATCCCGAACGTCACGCTCTCCTTGGCCAGCCGGAACGTCAGCGAAGGAGCCGGTCCGAACGCGACCTCCGGAACCGTGACCCGCTCCAGCGCGGGGCCGCGCTCCGTGGTCATCGTGCTCAACAGCGGAAACCCGGCAGCCGCCCAGGTGCCCTCCTCCGTAACAATTCCCGCAGGGGCTTTGAGCGCGAGCTTCCCGGTTTCCGCCGTCAACAATCCCCTCGTCGACGGACCCAAGTTCGCCTCGGTCATCGGCTACATCGCGGACTCGGTGAACGGATCGCTCCTGCGGGCCACGACACCAGATGTGCTGACGGTCACCGACGACGACGGTCCCACCCTCACCCTGGCAATCCTCGCGGATCTGGTGCCGGAAGGCCGCAGTCCCGCCACCACCGCGACCATCACCCGCAACACGCCCACGACCGATGCGCTCGTCGTCGCCCTCGCTTCGGACAAGCTCGCCGAGGCCACCGTCCCGCCTTCCGTCGTCATTCCCGCCGGAACCAACTCGGTGACGTTCAACATCGCCAGCGTCCTCGACGGCGTGACCGACGGAAACCAGACCGTGACGATCACCGCGGCGACCGCGGGTTTCACGTCCGGTTCCGATACCCTGGTCGTCAGCGACGCCGATCTTCCGGACATCGTCGTGACAGATCTGGCCATCGCGACCAACGGCTACACGGCCCAGAATTTCGTCGTCAGCTACACGCTCGGCAACGCCGGCCTCCGCGGCGTCAACACGAACATCACCCAACGCATCTACGTCTCCACCGATCCGCTCGTCGGCTCGGACACGTTGGGCGCGCAACTCGCCTACAACAGGCCGTTGAACGTCGGCGACTCCATCGTCCAGCAGGCCACCGTCCTCATGCCCGCCGCACCCGGCACCTACTGGATCATCGTCGAGGCGGACGCCCTCAACGTGGTCACGGAGGCGCTGGAGAACAACAACACCCGCATCTCGGCGATCCCCGTCGTGGTGGGCCCGGCCTACTCCGCCACCGTCTCAACGGCCGTCACCGTGGCCAGGGCCAACGAGATCGTGCCCATGAGCGGCCAGGCCGTCTCCGCCGCCAACGGTCTCCCCGCCGCCTTCGTGCCGGTCACGATCCACCTCGAGGTCCGTGGCACGCGGCGCACGTTCACGGCGCTCACGGACGGTTCCGGGAACTTCAACTTCGACTTCCAGCCCCTCCCCAACGAGGCGGGCCGTTACCGCATTTTGGCCGCCCATCCCGGCGTCGCGAATCCGACGGCGTGGCAGGACCAGTTCTCAATCCTCGGCTTCACCATCGACGGCATCGGGACCCTCTCCGTCGTCGAGGGAGCCAGCAACAGCGTCACCACGCTCGTCCGCAACCTGAGCGACCAGCCGCTGACCGGCCTGCAGGTGAGTGTCTACACCAACGATCCGAGCATCCAAGTCGTGGCGGTGCTTTCCACCAACACGCTGGCCGGCGACACCCACATCTCGCTGAGGCTCGATGTCACCGCGTTGAACACGTCCGTGGTCCAGAGCGGAGTCGGCGTCCAGATCACCACGGCGGAAGGCGTGACGAGATACCTCGTGTTCTCCGTCCGCCAGTCGCTCCTGTTGCCGTCGCTTGCGGCCGTGCCCGGCAGCCTTCAAACGACGATGCGGCTCGGCCGGCAGACGGCCGTCACCTTCGTCATCACGAACGGTG
>JAYUUX010000187.1:0-4092 GCA_043754645.1 Verrucomicrobiales bacterium
CTCAGCTTCGCCAGCCGCGCCGCCTATGAGGAACTGGCCGCGCTTCCCGCAAACGACTTCGGCCTCGTGCAGAAGGGCCTGCTGATGCTCTGCAAGGAACAGCACACGCTCGATGACGAAGGCGCGATGGCCCAGCAGGCGCGGAATCTCGGGGTGCCCGCCGAGGTGTTGGACGCCAAGCAGACCGCGCAGCTCGATCCGACGGTGACGATGGACGTCGCGGGCTCGATCTATTTCCCCAAGGACTGCCACCTGTCGCCAAACCGTTTCATGGCGGGATTGAAGCGGCAGTGCGATGCAATGGGGGTAAAGTTCGTGTGGGACAGCGAAGTCTCGGGTGTCGCACGTTTCGGCCCGCGCATCACTTCCGTGACTACTGCGCGCGGGTCTTTCGAGGCGGACGAGTTTGTGCTCGCGGGCGGTTCGTGGTCGCCGGTGATCGGTCGCGAACTGGAGCTCCGTATCCCGATGCAGGCCGGCAAGGGATACAGCCTGACCGTCCAGAAGCCGCGCCAACTGCCCGCACTTTGCTCGATCTTCACCGAGGCCCGCGTGGCCGTGACGCCGATGGGCGACACGCTCCGCTTCGGCGGCACGATGGAGATCGCGGGCTTGAACGAGGACATCAATCCCGTGCGCGTGAGGGGCATCATCAAGTCAGTCCCGAAGTATTTCCCGGCTTTCTCGCCCGCCGACTTCGAGGGCATCCAACCGTGGCGCGGGCTCCGGCCGTGTTCGCCCGATGGCATGCCCTACATGGGACGCACGGCGAAGTTCTCGAACGTCGTCGTCGCCACCGGCCACGCCATGATGGGCCTGAGCCTCGGGCCGATCACCGGCAAGCTCATGGCCGAAGTGCTCTCCGGCGAACGTCCGTCCATCGACCTCTCGTTGCTGGATCCCGATCGCTACGCCTGAGCCGGCGAATTGGATGGCGACCTTTGCCGGCCTCCGAGACCTTGTCCCGAGAACCCCCTAATCGCATGAACCGAATTCCGCATTGGCTCCAGCGTTTCATCGTCGTGGCGGTGCTGTTCGCCGCAGCGCCTTCCGCCCGTTCGGCCACCGAGTTCCCCTTCAACGAGGCGGCCCGCATCGCGCCGACGAACGACACGTCGCTCAAGGCGATGCGCGGGATCGTCGAACGGTTCACGACCGACCGGGAGGCGTTGGAGCGCTACTACAACATCCGCTGGTCCGATGCGCGGCGGGAACGCCTCGGGCAGTTCCTCGACGAGCGTTCGCGCTCGCTCGACGCGGTCAACTTCGCCGCGCTCGACCAGGAGAGCCGCATCGACCATCTGCTGCTGCGGAACGAAATCCTTTTCCAGCGCCAGGAACTGGACCGTCAGAAGCACCAGCAGCAGGAGGTCGCGGGAATGCTTCCTTTCGCGCAGGGCATCGTCGCGCTGGAAGAGGCGCGCCGGAAGATGGAACCGCTCGATTCCGCCAAGGCCGCCCGCACCGTGACCGATCTCCGCGGGCAGATCGCCGACGCCCAACGGAAGCTGGAGGAGATGTTGAAGGATGCGAAGTCCACCAACGCCACCGGCAAGGTCCTCGGCAATCGCGCCGCCCGGATGATCGACGAGCTGCGCCGGTCGTTGCGGACGTGGAACACGTTCTACTCCGGTTATGATCCGGAGTTCTCATGGTGGATGAAGAAGCCGTTCGAAGATGCGGACAAGGCTTTGAACGACTACGCCGGCGTCATCCGCAAGAAGGTCGTGGGCGCCGTCGACGGTGAGGACGATCCAGTGGTCGGCGATCCGATCGGCCGCGAAGCGCTGCTGGCCGCGTTGCAGCACGAGATGATTCCCTACACGCCGGAGGAGCTGATCAAGATCGCCGAGAAGGAATTCGAGTGGTGCGAGAAGGAATACAAACGCGCCGCCCAGGACATGGGTCTCGGCGACGACTGGCGCAAGGCGCTGGAGAAGACGACGCAGAACTACATGAAGCCCGGCGAACAGCCGAAGCTCATCCGGCAGCTCGCGGACGAGGCGGTGACGTTTCTGGAGGAGCGCAACCTCGTGACCATCCCCACGCTGGCGAAGCAGCTCTGGCGGATGGAAATGATGACGCCCGAACGCCAGAAGGTGAACCCCTACTTCACCGGCGGCGAAGTGATCTCCGTCTCCTTCCCCACCGACGGCATGGGCCACGAGGAGAAACTCATGAGCCTTCGCGGAAACAGCATCCACCTCTGCCGCGCCACCGTTCACCACGAGCTGATTCCCGGGCATCATCTCCAACTCTTCATGGCCGCGCGCTTCCGCACGCACCGCGCCGAGTTCCGGACGCCGTTCCTCGTGGAAGGCTGGGCGCTCTACTGGGAAATGCTGCTGTGGGATCTGGGTTTCCCGAAGACGCCGGAAGACCGCGTCGGGATGCTCTTCTGGCGTTCGCATCGCTGCGCCCGGATCATCTTCTCGCTGAAGTTCCACCTCGGGCAAATGACCGCGCCGCAGGCCATCGACTTCCTCGTGGAGCGCGTTGGCCACGAACGTCGCAACGCGACCGGCGAAGTCCGTCGTTCCGTCGCCGGCGACTACGGCCCGCTGTATCAAGCCGCCTACATGCTGGGCGGCCTTCAGATCCGCGGACTAAGGAAGGAACTGGTCGAGACAGGCAAGATGACCGACCGCGACTTCCACGACGCGATTCTGCGCGAGAACGCCATCCCCATCGAATTCATCCGCGCCAGCCTCGGTGGACAAGCGCTGACGAAGGACTTCGCGTCGCAGTGGCGGTTCTACGACGTGAAGTAAGGGCGGCTTAGGCTCGCACCCGATAAACCCGCTTCGCGTTGCCCGAGAGATACGCCATTGTCGCAGACGCGCCCTTGGATTCGACGTAACCGCGGACGATTCCCAAGACGGTTTCGTAGCGGGCGAAGCGAAGGCTGACGGGCCAGTTGCTGCCGAAGATCACGCGGTCTTCGCCGAAGCGTTCCCAGATCGCGTCGAGCACCGGCTTGTAGAACGCGGTGTCGGCGGGCGCGTCGCCGTTGGTGCGGCCGGTGCCTTCGACGAGCCCGCTGCCTTTCATGAAGACGTTCCGGTGCGCGGCGCACGCCGACAGGCCTGCGAGCCAGGCTGCGGGCGGAGCCTGGCCGTCGATGCGGACATTGGCGCAGTGATTGATGACGATCCGGAGATCCGGCAGCGCCGTCGCGATCGCCGCGATGGAAGCGAGGCCGCCCGTCCCGACGTTGACGTCGAGACTGAGGTTTTGATCGGACAACAGGCGGAGGCTGGCGATCGTCGGCGCATCATCGGGCTTCAGCGGACCTTCCCAAGTGCCGGCTCGGATGCCGCGGAACATCGGGTTCTTGGCGAACCGCGCGAGCTGTTCCGCGAAGCCAGGGCGGGCCGGTTTCAGGTGGCCGACGACTCCGAGTATCGGGGCTCCTTTCGCGGCATGGTCGAGGACCCATTGGTTGTCGTCCTCCAGAGTGCTGGCTTCCACGACGACGGTTCCGGCCACCCCGAGGGGTTTCGTCAGCCGGGCGAATTCGTCGGGCAGGATCGGGTGATAGAGAACTGCGTCGCCCTTGGGCGGCCACGGCACGCCTTGCGGGCGCGTCGGATCGTAGAAGTGCGTGTGCGTGTCGATGATGCCGATGGCGGCGGTGGACGGGGACGTGGCGCAACCGGCGAGCGAGGCGGCCACGCCGGCCGAGGCGGCGAGGAATTGTCGGCGGTTCATCGGGGAGTGCATGGCCGCGTTATGATCCAGCTGCGGGGCGCGCACAAGCCAGGTGCGTCCCGGATAGGAGGTCGTGCAAGACTGTCATGGAAGCGGCCGCGTGGGCCCGTTAGCTTGGCCGTGTTCCCGGAGCGGCGATCACCGTCCGTTCCATCATCCGAAACACCGAAACATTTTCATCACCATGCCCAATCCCTGGACCGGCAAAGGCAATCCCTACACCCGCAAAGAAGTTCGCGACCGCCTGATGAGCACCATCAAGAAGGGCGACGCCATCATCGCCGGTGGCGCGGGCACGGGCATCAGCGCCAAATTCATCGAGAAGGGCGGGGCCGACCTGATCATCATCTACAACAGCGGCCGCTTCCGCATGATGGGCCA
>JAYUUX010000188.1:0-12072 GCA_043754645.1 Verrucomicrobiales bacterium
GATCGGCGGCCGACACGTTCACCGTCGCCACCTTCAACGTGGAGAACTACCTCGACGTGAAGAACGACACGCGTGAGGTGAAGTCTCCCGAGTCCCGCGCCAAGGTCGTTTCCAACATCGCCACCATGAGGCCCGACGTCATCGGTTTTCAGGAGATGGGCTCGACGAACGCCTTTCTTGAACTGCGCGCGTCGTTGAAGGCCGCCGGGCAGGATTATCCCCACTGGGAACACGTCGCCGGTTGGGACACCAACATCCACGTCGCGCTTCTCAGCAAATTCCCGATCACCGCGCGCCGTCCGCATACCAGGGAAAGCTACCTTCTGAACGGCCGTCGGCTTCATGTCAGCCGAGGTTTCCTGGAAGCCGACATCAAGGCGCCTTCGGGCTACACGTTCACCGTCTTCGTCGCGCACCTGAAGTCCCGGAGGCAAGTCGCCGAAGCCGACGAAGCCGAGATGCGCGAACAGGAGGCGTTGATTCTCCGGGAGAAGATCGATGTCCGCATGAAGGCGAATGCCCTGGCCAACATCGTGGTCATCGGAGATCTCAACGACACCAAGGACACCAAATCCACCCGCGCCATCATCGGACGCGGGAATGGCACGCTCATCGACACCCGTCCCGCGGAGCGCAACGGCGACACCGTGCCGCCGAAGAACCCCCGCTGGGATCCGAGCAACATCACCTGGACCCACTTCTACGGGAAGGAGGACAGCTACAGCCGCATCGACTACATCCTCGTGAACCGGGGCATGGCCCGCGAGTGGAACAAGGGAGGCACCTACGTCTTCACCACGGCCAACTGGGGCCTCGCCTCCGACCACCGGCCGATCATCGCGGAGTTTCGTTCGCGGGAAGAGTAGGGTGCGTGAAGTGACTGAGGAACGCCGGACTAAACGACGCGTCCAACGATTCCTTCCTCAACCCGTCCAGCCTTTGCGAGATCGCCTGCCACGCCCACCACGATGCGATGGCTGACCCGATCAGAGCGCCGCCAAATGCGCCTACGAATCCGGCTTCGGCATGTATTGCAACCACCATGACCGACGGGGCGACAAAGCCCCTGACCCAAGCCATGAAGGCCGACTTTCGGTAAGTTGGGAATTCCGCACCGCTGAGCAGCGCGGTCGTAAGGGCTGATACTAGATCCAGCGCGACCACGGCCACGATGCCGGATAGGATCAGGAGGGAGTCAACGTCCGCGTCGGAGACCGTCGTCGCCACAGCGCCGAAGCACAGGGCGACCCCCGCGCTGCAGGCATACGCTGCGAGCATGGGCTTCACGAAACCGAAAACCGCGCCCGTCCGGATCTCGCCTGCGGTCAGCATGGAGGTCAGCATCAGCTCCATTCCTCCGGTTTTCTTTTCGCGGAGGAAGAAATCGCAGCCCGCCGAAAAGGCGAGGAGCTTGAATGCGTATCCAACAAGGTAAAACGACGGCAGTAGTTCCACGAAGCGCCGATGCGGAAGAACGACGAAGGCCGCAGTCGTCGCCATCGCGATGCAGAAGAACAGGCCCCACGCGATCCGTGATACACTGGGGTTTCTGGCCAACAGCCACTCGACCGGATTCTTGTCCATCGGACTTCGGGTTCGGCCATTTTGGTTCTGACGGCCGAACCCGAGGAGACCGGATGACACCGGTTTGTCGCCGGCACTTCGCGCGATCAACAGGCAACGATGCCCTGCCGCGAGCACCATCAGCCAGGCACAGCCGTGGCTCAGGACCAGTGCCGTTGGAAACAGGGCGGGCGACTGGGTTCCTCCGGCATCGAAAGCCAGTAGCAGCGGCATGGAACCGAGAAGGCCGGCAAACAGCATGGCCGGACTCGCAGGCCCGGCATGGACCAGATAGGCGGCGGTCGGAATGGTAAGTAGTCCGAGGATCACCATGGCCATGATCGCCGTGAAGACAGGCTGTCCCTGCTCGCGGGCGAAAGAGCCGATGAGCATTCCCAGAGCCGTCGAACAGAAGACCGCGTTCACCAGTGTAAGCGCGATGATTGCGACCTCCCATGCGGAGACGCCGCCCACGGCGATGGAGACGGCCATGGCCGGGACCACCGACATCAGGTGGGAGAATGCGACGGCCAGATGCGTGGATAGCATGCCTCCGATCATCTCGACCGGCGTCAACGGGGTGAGATAGAGGATAGGCAACGTTCCCTGGCGTCGTTCCTCGATGATCGCCCTCGCGACACTCAAACCGCCAGCGAAGTGTGCCAGGCAACCCGCGATCATCGCGACGATCTTCAGGGCTTCGCGGCCGTTCGAGGCGGCGATGGCCCCAAGGATGAAGAAAAATGGAGCGGCGGCAAAAATGGATCGGGCGACGTAGGTCTTCGGCTGGTTTGACATTCTGCGCAGCTCGCGCTCGATGATGGGCGGGAGCGAGGGCATCGGTCAGGTCGGCGGGAGCGGTGGAGGCGTGACCGACGGCGACGACTTGAACAAGTCCTTCCACCCGCGCTTGGCCTCGAAGCGGCCAGTGGCTTCGGCGCGGAACTGATTCGCCAGGTTCCGCTCGGCCCAGCCACGCCAAAGCAGGGCGTTCCCCATCGAGAGAGCCAGCCAGTAGAGGATCAAAAACTCGCCTTCCATCCGGGGAAATACGCTGAACGGCAGCAAGGCCAGCAGCGACAGCGTCAGGATCATCGCCGCCCATGGCATCGCCATGACGCAGACGACCGTTCGGGTCACCGCGGTGTTCGTCTTCCGCATCCGCAGTCCCAGCCACATACCCATCGAACGGAGCGCAATCGCATCCGCCACCAACACCGCCATGCCCGAGATCCAGACGAGAATGATCGTCGACGAATTGGACCCCGAGCGGTTCAGGTGGGCCATGAGGAACACGAAGTCCATCAGAAGCACGCACGCGATCGGCCATAGGAACATCCGGATGAGCGCTTCCCGTTGGCCTTTCAGGATGTCTCCCACGGTCAACGGCGTGGAGAGGATCAGTTCCATTGCTCCCGAGCTGCGGTCCTCGTTGAACTGCCAGCAGGCGACGCCGGCGATGAGCAGCTTGAGCGCGAGGTGGACCAGGAAGGCGGTGGCGATGTAGACGCCTTCGTTCGTCCAATCGTCCCCCCACACCGCCAGTCCACCTATCCAGTAGAGAGCAGTCGTCGCCAGCACGCCCCACGGTGCGATCCGGCCGGCGCGGTTGCGTCCGGCGAGCCAGAGGTAGGGATTGCGGTCGAGCGACCGGGCACGATTCGCGGTGTGGAACTCCCGTTGATCCGCTCCGGCGCCGCCCGCGCTTTTTGCGGCTTCAGGTTGTTTCTCCTGCGCACGCCAAAGCCTGCCAAGCGTCATGGACGCGAGCACCACCCCGGCGAACGCCGCGACCAGCGTCGTCCACATCGAGGTCGAGATGGCCGTCGTGATTCCCGTGGCCGCTCCCCGGATTCCGCCGACCCGCTCAAACAGGAGGAGAAACGGCGCGGTGGCCGGGCTGAAGGCGGCAAAGACCTCCGCGCCCGACTGCGAGCCGCCGCCGGCCAGTTGTGCGTAGACCAACGCGGCGATCAACGGACAGAACACCGCGCCCGCCATGAGGAGAAGGCCGACTCCCAGCGCCACACGATCATCGCGGCAAAGAGCGGACGCGAAGAGTCCGAGGCTCAGCGAGAGGAACAGGACGTTGAGGGCGCTCGCGACGAACCACAGGAAGTCCGACCCGGTGATGCCGCCAAAGAGGAACGGGACCGCGAACAGCGGAAACGTCGCGGTCAAGGTGAGCACGGCCTGGATCCCGCCGGCCGCCAGTTTGCCGAGGATGATCTCGATGCCGCGGAGGTTGGTCAGGAAGAGGAGCCCCAGCGTTCCCTCGCGGCGTTCGTAGCTGAGACTGTCGGAAGTCAGCTTCACGCCGGTCAGCGCACACAGGAAGTAGGTGATCGAGGCGATGGTGAGGAAAAGCGTTTTCCCCAGAGTCGCCGGCGCATTGCCCGCCGAGACGAACAACACCCACATCAGGATGGCCGACATCGCCCCAACGGCGATCAGCCGCCCGAGATAGGTGTTTCCCCGACGGCCTGCGATCAGCAGTTCGCGGTGGATGATCGGAAGGAAACGCATTCGCCTGTGGAGATCAGGAGTTCAGCGGCCAAGCACTGCGGGGACAGCAACGCAGGTGGGCGTAGCAGGGTAGGGCGGGCATCCTGCCTGCCCCGTCATGACGGGAGTTGCGAAGATGAATCCGGATCTTATCCGCCAACCGGCTCCGCTGATTAGTTTGAGAGTTCTTCGGGCAGGCTGGAAGCACTGCCCTACCTTGCTGCCGCTGTTTCGCGTCTGTCCCGCTTCGGTGGGCTTGTTTCATCGCCTAGCCGTTCTTATCCGAAAACTACTGCGTCTCGCCCTTGGTCACGCGGAGGAAGACTTCTTCCAACCCGATCTCTTCCTCGCGCAGGCCGGTCAGGCGAAGGCCGTTCTGGACCATGGCCACCGCGATCTGCGAAGCGTCCGAATCCTTGTGCTTCAGGGTCAGTTTCACTTTGCCTTCTACGACTTCGGCTTCGCGCACGTCGGGCAGCGCCCTGAGAATGGGCAGGGCACGGTCGGCTTCCGGCGTCGTGACCCACATGATCGTGGCGTCGGCCAGGTCGCCGCTCGCGCCGGAGACGGGGCCGGTGTAGATCAGTTTGCCGCGCTCGATGATGGCGCAGCGGTTACAGAGCGTCTGGAGTTCGCTGAGGATGTGCGACGAGATGATGATCGTCTTTCCGAGGCGCTGGAGTTCCTGGAGAATCGCCATCATCTCGATGCGCGCGCGCGGATCGAGGCCCGAGGCGGGTTCGTCGAGGAGCAGGAGATCGGGATCGTGGATGAGCACGCGGGCCAGGCCGATGCGTTGCTGCATGCCGCGGCTGAGCGCACCGATCAGCGCGCCCTTCTTCTCCGTCAATCCAACCAGCTCCAGCACGTCGCCGATGGTCTTTTCGCGTTTGGCGGCGGGAAGCCGGTAGCACGCGCCGAAGAAGTCGAGATACTCGGTGACCTCCATGTCTTTGTAGACGCCGAAGAAGTCCGGCATGTAGCCGATCTTGCGGCGGACGGCGTCGGGATCGGTGACGACGTCGGATCCCAGCACTCGCGCCGTGCCGGAACTCGGCTGGAGAAAGGTCGCCAGGATGCGCAGCGACGTCGTTTTGCCGGCGCCGTTCGACCCGATGAACCCGAACAGGTCGCCGCGCTGGACGGTGAGGTTCAGGTTGTTCAGCGCGACCATCGATCCGTAGGAACGCGTCAGGCCGGAGGTTTCGACCGCCGGAATGCTTGGAGGTGCTTCAGACATGGTGTGGACTCATTTTGCCGGATCGATCCTGGTGGCGATGCGCCAAAGGGTTTGGACTTTGCCCTGGTCCGGAGTGAATGCGGGAATCGAAGGGCCCGAGCGCGGCCCCTCGTCGAGGATCAGCACCACGGCCTGGTTCTGCCGGAGCAGGGAAGACAGGTTCAGCCCGTCCGGCGCGGTGAACGACGAGTGGCTTTCGGAGTTCTGGTTCAACTCCTCGAGGAAGCCGATCGCCGGGAATGCCAGCTGCATCGAAAGCCGTGTGCCGGCGTTGCCCGTGTCGAACGAGGAACTGCGAACGCCGACGGCCTGGGCCAATTGCTGGTTCATGCCGGCGAGTTCCGTGCCGATCAGTTTGGCCGTGCCGGGTTCCGTGATGTCGACCGAGACCTGCTCCCCGGCCTTGATCGTTGGGATGCGGACCATGCGGCGTCCCGCCGCCACGACGGCCGGGCCGACGGTGCGGTTCAGCAGATTCCTAACGCGGACCTTGTGCCCGTTCGTCATCGGTTCGGCCGAGACGCTGAACGAGGGCGAGCCGGGCCTCAACCAATCGGAAACACACAGCTGGCTGACCCAGATGGGCACCGTGATCTCGCCGGCGAAGCCGTTGCCGACCTGGGTGAGTCCATAGGTTTCGGAACCGTCGTTGTTGCCGTAGTAGCCGCGCGCCTCGCCGCGGAGCGACGCGAGGGCATTGGTCACCGCGAGAGGGTAGCGCGCGTTCTGCGGCGAGTAGAGGGAGCCGTAGGTTTTGCCGCGCCAGACGGGCTGTTTGCCGCCGTCGAGCACGTCGATGATGGAAAGTTCGTTCCACTCCAGCTTCCCGGCGCGGAGCTTGTAGCCGATGACGTAGATGGTGACGGAGAACAGGACGACGTAGGACGGAAACGTGATCCACGTGAGCATCGGCCGCTTGAGCCGGCGGACGAGGACGTAGTCGAACGGCCCGATGATGGCGGCGTAGGCGATGAGCAGAAGGAGGAGCCAACCGAGGGAAAGCTTGCGGACCTGCGTCGTCTCGATGAGCGCACCGATTGCGGCATCGAAGCTCTGCCGGCCGTAACGCTGGTTGTCGGAACCGCTGTAGAGGAAGTCGGGCGCGTCCACCAGGCGCGTCCAGAACCCGGCGCGGCTCAGGTATCCGACGAACGGCTGACGCTCCGGATCAAACGTCAGCACACTGATCCTCCCTCGGCCGTGCCCCCGCTGATACATCAGGGGAACCCCTTCGGCCTGGATGATCACGGAACCGTCGCGCGGTTTTGCTTCGATTGCCGTCAGGCTGTTGGTGAGGAAGGACGGATCGGCGACGATGGCTTGGCGGAAGTTCTGCGGCTGCTTCGAGTTCGGGTTGAAGGTCTGGTTGCCTGTGCCCGTCCGTCGGTCGATCTCATTCCAGCGGTTTGTCAGTTGGCCGGTCCATTCGCCGATGGCGCGTCCGCCGGCGATGTTGCGGACGTTGACCAGGTCGGCGTTCACCAGGTCCCGGAGCCAAGGAGTGGCGTTCACCTGCGAAATCTGGTCGAGCCCGATCACGAGATGTCCGCCCCCATCCAGCCAGGCGAGCAGGGCGTCGACCTGTTGCGGACGCAGGCTGATGGCCCGTTCGGTGTTCAGGTAGATGGCGGTGGCGGACTGGAGCGTGATGGGATTGTCCGGGAAAAGCTCGGGTGTCAGCCTGGCCGCAGAGACCTGGAGGTCGGGATTCGACAGCCGTCCCTGGATGAACGTGGGCATTCCCGCAGCCGTCCTCGGGATCGCCGCCATCAGGGGAACGTCCGACTGCAGGAAACCTCGACGCGGATACTGCTGCTGCTGGTCGGAGCGGATGGAGCCGCGTTCATCGCGCAGAACGATCCGGAACTGGCTGTTGTTGGCCGTGCTGAACAGGGGAATCGTCACCCGCTTGAGCGTCCCCGTCGGAAGCTCGATCGGCATCCGGCGTTTCTGGCTGCCGCTCGTGACCTCGATCGTTCCGCTGAACCCGGCCCCGTCGTTCTTCACCTCGCAGACGAGCGGGAACCACGCGCCCTGCCGGGCATATTGATCGAGGCCGAGAAAGACATCGAACTGGAGGTTGGCCGGGGACTGGGCTCGGGAGGATTGTGGCCCAACCGCGATGACGAGGGAGGCGGCGATGACCGCACGCAGCAGATACAACCCTCGCATGAAGGATGACCTGCGGTGCGAATGGACCTCCGTCAGAGCTGCTTCCTCACCCATGGCTGCAGCGTTTATGCCTTCGCTCCGCCGCATGTCCAACGGGAAAGTGGTCGGGAAAGAAGAAACCCGGACGGAAGGCCGTCCGGTTGTTCAATTGGTTGACTCGGCCTTTGAGTCACTTAGCAGCAGCAATTTGTTCAGCGGCCGAAGAATCCCTGCTTCCAAGTGAACACCAGGAAGCCTGCAAGCGGGAGCACCAGCAACCCGCCACCAAGGATGAACCATCCTCTCGACGCGATCGGGTGTCCGAAAGAATCCAGGATGTCGTCCCGTAGCCCGCGCCACAAAAGGCGCAGGCCAAATAGTGCAAAGATACCGAACGCGAGGAATCCCCCTGAAATCGCCTCGAATGCACTGCTGTTCGAGTAATTCATCACCGGATCGCCATGGATGTTACTGCAAGGTCGCGAGATACTCGATCACGTCGCGGAGGTCGCGGGCGCCGATCGAGTCGGCGACGCCTTCAAGCATGCCGGACGGGCTCTTTTCCCGGGATTTAACGTCTGCCTTCTTGACGGTGACCATGCCGTCTTCGGGCGAGATGATGACGAGGTCGGTGTCGGTTTCGCTGCGAACGCTTCCGGCGACCTGCTGGCCGTTCTTTTTGGTGACCAAAACGCTCTCGAAGCCCGGGGCGATCTGGGCGTTCGGCGTGACGATCGATTCGAGGAAGTAGGCGCGGTCGCGCTTGGAGGCGATGCCGGTGAGCTCGGGGCCGGCTTCACCGCCCTCGCCCATGACCTTGTGGCACCGGAGGCAGCTGGCCTCGGCTTTCTCGAAGAACACTTTCCGGCCGTTCACAGCGTTTCCACCGAAGAGGGTTTCCTGGAACTTCGCGATGGGACCGTTGCCCTTCTTGGCCTGATAGGCGGCAAGGGCGGTCTTCACGTTGTCCGCTTCGCGGCCGGCGGCGGCCTGGACGATCTCGAGTGCGAGTTCCTTGGGCGCTTCACCGGCGGTCAGCTTATTGAGCCACTTGGCGATGAAGGCGTCGGCCCCGGGGTCCTGGATGGCGCCGAGGTTGATGAAGGCCGCCTGCTGTTCGCCGATGGGGGCGGTCTCGATTGTTTTCTCCAGCGATGCCAGCGCGCCGCCCTTGTTGACGGAAGCCATCCAGCGGCCGGCTTCCTTGCGGACGTCGGCGGCCTCGTCCTTCTCCACGTCGATGATGGCCTGCGCGAGGAGCGGTGAGCGGAGTTCTCCGAGGGCCCCAAGCATCGCGGCGCGGGCTTTGGGCGAGTTGCCCAGATTCGCAAGGCCGTCCTTCAATTCCGGTCCCGCTTCGACCATCTGGAGCCGGGCAATCGCGGTGCAGACGGCGATCTGGACCGCTTCGTTCCGTTGTTTCAGCAGAGCGGAGATGTGCGGCGCCAACGCGTTCTGCGCGGCGACCGGGCTCCGACCGTCGATGGGACGGTAGATGCCGACGATGCGGTCGCGCTGGTGCGGAGTGGCCCAGTTTGCGAGCGCGAAGAGCGCCTCCGTCCGGATCAGGTTCGAGACGTCCGAGCGCAGTGCGATCGAGGGAAGGCGCGCGGCGTCCGCCGGGGTGCCGGACCGGAAGTTGGCGTTCACGATGCGGAGGAGCATCGGCGTGAGGTGGTCGACCGGCGCATTTCCCCAAGGCATCGGCTGGCCTTCACGGACGTCGCGGATTCCGGTGTCGGTGCCATTGGGCATGAACGTCTGCGGAAGGGTTCCGAACGACGTGAGAACACCGGTCAGCGCCGCGGAATCGCCCATCGCGGCGAGCGCCGGCCGGGCTGCGGGGATCGGCAGGTCGTTGATGGCCCGGGCCGCTTCCAGCGCGATGAGGGGGTCGGCGTCGCGTAGCATCGGAGCGATCTCGGCTTCTCCGCGCATGCGGAAGGCGACCGCGGTTGCCTTGCGAACGGCCGGCGAAACGTCCTTCGATGCGGCGATGCGTTGATCGATGGTGGCTGCCTTGGCCAGGCCCATCGCGCCGACGTGTTGCAGGACGCGGTCGGAGCCGTTGTTCTGCCAAAGCAGCTTGGTGATGCCCTCGAACGCGGCGGGACCCGCGAGTTTGGCGACCGCCTGCGCGGCGAACGAACGAACGCGCGGGCTGGCGTCCTCCATCGCCTTGATCACGGGCGTCAGGACCGTCGGGCCGCTGCCGTCGGCGAGGGTTCTCAACGCCTGCGCGCGGATCTCGGCGTCGGGATCCTTGAGGAGCGTCACGAGGGAGTCGGCGATGTCCTTGGTCGGATTGATGAGGGCGGTTTTGCCTTTGCGTCCGATCTGGCCCATTCCCCAGATGGCGTGCATGCGGGCCAACGGGTTCTTCCCGACCAGTGCGACCTGCTTCAGGAGCGGGAGCGCTTCCGATCCGCGGGCGGCCAACTCGAACTGCGCTTCCTGCCGGACACGCATGTTCTTGTGTTCGAGAAAGCCGACGAGATTGGTCGTGGTGGTGGCTTCGAAGCCTTGGCCGATGAGGCGTTTGGTTTCGGCGACGACCGGTTGTTTCGAGGCTTCCGTGTCCGTCAGGCGGTAGATCCGGCTCTTCTTGGTGCGCTCCCATCCTTCGCCCCAGTCGGCAAAATAGATCGAGCCATCGGGTCCGATGTCGACATCGGCGGGAAGCGCGTTGCCGATGAAGCTCTCGTGTGCCGTGAGCACGTAGCCGGCTCCGTCACGCTTGGCCGCAAGGCTGGAGACGCCGCTGCTCGCGCTGGCGCCCTTGAAGTAGGCCAGGAAGAAACGGCCGTCGAGTTTCGCGGAAAGGCCGGTGCCGGGGTTGTGGACGAGCCCGCTCGGGCCGTCGGCGATGTTGGCGGTGGGCGGGAGGACATAGGCGGCTTGGCCGTCGAAACTGGGAATCCAGAGGCGTTCCATGTTCCACGGGCCGGCATTGCCCAACGGCGCATGCTGGTAACCGACCCGCCATCCGGAGTCGGAGCCTTCGACGACGTGGACCCACCGCTCTCGGTCGCCCTGGTCGGAGTCGTTGTCTCCGGTGAAGAGGTCGCCGAATTCGTTGAAGGCGAGTTCCTGCGGATTGCGTAGGCCGTGGGCGAAGACTTCGAGATTGGAGCCGTCGAGTTCGGCCCGGAAGACGCCGCCTTCGTCGGGGAACATGAGGCGGCGTCCTTCCTTGGTCAGGACATTTGCGCCGCGGTCGCCGAAGCTGAAGTAGAGGCGGCCATCGGGGCCGATGGCCAGGCCGTGCATGTCATGTCCGGTGTAGCTGAAGCGCACGCCGTAGCCGCGGCTTTCGGTTTTTCGGGAGATCGCTTTTCCTTTGGAGTCGGTGCCTTCGAGGAGGGTCATTTCCGGGATGTTGGTGAACCAAACCTTCCCTTTGCGCGCCAGGACTCCGGAGGCGATGCCGTCGAGGTCGGAGTCGAATTTGTCGGCGTAAATTGAACTGAAGTCCGCCTTGCCCGATCCGGAACGGTCTTCGAGAAGCCGGACGACTTCGGATTCGATGGCGAGGTCGGTCCACTTGGTCCCGAAGTGCTTTTTCACCATGGCCGTGCGGTCTTCGACCGTCCGGCACGCCAGATCGTCCTCCAGCATGAACATGTAGTGCCGGATATCGAGCACGCTGGTCCTGTAGCGATGGGTCTCGGAAACGAAGACGCGCCCTTTTTCGTCGAGGCAAAACGCGACCGCGTTGGCCAACATCGGTTCGGCGGCCCACAGGTCGAGCTTCATGCCGGCAGGGATCTTGAACTGGCGCGCGCGGTTCTCCGTTTCCGAAGACGACGGCGCGGACTCAGGGGTAGGAGAGCGCGGATACGGTTTCAGCTCCGAATCTTTGCCGCCGGATCCGGCGATGTCGGCACTGAACAGGGATGTGGCGGCGGCGGCGAAGGAGCAGGCGGCAAAGATCTTTGAAAACGGCTTCATTGCCCTGAACGTAGGAACAGGAGTCTTCGCCCGGCAAGGGGGATCGTCGTTAGGCCGCCATTGTCCAGCGCTCCGGTCCCGGTCCGGCTGACGACGGCTTTTGGGAACGGCCCGGCACCTGCCTCCGTGGTTTACCGCCGCCAGTTCACTGTTCGATGATCCAGACGTAGCCGTTGGGGCGCGTCCGGAAGTATCCGGTGCTCAGGTCACCGTCGTCGATCATCTCGTCGATCAGGACAAACTGCTCCAGGGGGGCGGACGGATTGAAGACGCCGATGCCCGCCTTGTAGCCATAGGTCGCCTTGTCGCGGTCCCAGTTCCACTTGCCGCCGAGGGGAGTCATCTCCGTCCAGCGCATGCGCACGAGGTATTCGTCCATCCCGTTGGGAGCAACCCCGGGCGAGGAATTGGCCGGGTAGCCGCGCCTTTCCCACGCATACATCTCGAATGCATTGGCCGCTTCTTTGACGTTGGCGACGAAGGTCGCATTGGTCGCCCGGAGCCTCGAACGAACAAATGAAGGAATGATGATCGCCGAGACCAGTCCGAGGATCGACACGGCGATCATCAGCTCTGTCAGGGTGAATCCTCGGGAATTCCGGCGATTGCGTTGTAAAATCTTCATGGCGATCAGGCTGCCTTCGGTTTGGTCGGCGCCTGAT
>JAYUUX010000189.1:0-5899 GCA_043754645.1 Verrucomicrobiales bacterium
CGGGTCCGCAAAACGATCCGGCCCTCGGCGTCGCCAATCGAGTCGCCCGCGTTGATGATCAGGTTGAGGATGATCTGGCGTATCTGCGCGACGTCGCACAGGACGGCCGGCAGGGCGTCGGCGAGATGCAACTCGAAGGCGATCTTCTTGTTCAACGAAGCCTTGAGAAGCCCGACGGTTTCGGCGACGAGGACGTTCAGATCCGCCCGCCGGGTCACGAAACTGCTCCGGCCCGAGTAGGCGAGCATCTGCTGGCAGAGCTCGGCCGCGTGCTGCGACGCCTGTTCGATCTGCCCGACGAGGGGCAGCAGCTTCGCATCCTGGGCGAGGGCCTCGTGGACGAGGGATGCGTTCCCGAGGATCGTGGTCAGGAGATTGTTGAAGTCGTGCGCGATGCCGCCCGCGAGGATGCCGAGGCTCTCGAGCTTCTGCGTCTCCTGGAGCTTGATCTCGAAGGCATGCCGTTCGACGGCGTCGTTTTCGCGGCCGATGGCTTCACCGAGAATTCCCGCCGCCGTCTTCAGCGCATCGACCTCGCCCGGGCTCCAGCGCCGTTCGGTCTCGCAGTCGTCGAAGCCGACGGAGCCCCACCAGACCCCACGGACGAAGACCGGAACCTTGAGCACGGCCAGTATGCCGAGCGCGCGGAGATGCGCCGCCTCGTCGGGCGGCATTTCAATCGCGGTGCCCCAGATTTCCCCGCCGGCGGCGAACACCTCGCGCCATCTGCCGAAACCGTCGTCATAAGAGTAGGCCTTGTCCGGCGGCGCTCCGGGATCGGCCGGGGCGATTCCAGGGGCGAGCCACTTGAACCGCGGCACCACGCCCGGCGAACCGTCGGGCATAAGAACATTCTCGAAAACCAATGCACGGCTCACCCCGACGGCCTCTCCCAGTCGCTGGAGGATGCCGCCGATGACCGTCCGCAAGGAGCCGGCGCCCAGAAGATCCCGGGCCATGCCGGCCACCGCCCGCATCAGCGCGTCGCGCTGCCGGAGGGCGTTTTCGCGGGACTTGATCTCGCTGATGTCCTGGAACGCTCCGTAGACTCGGACGACCGAGCCGCCCACCACCAGAGGCAAGCCCGCCGAGCGGACGGGGAGACGACGGCCTTTGGAAGTGATGATCTCGAACTCGTCGTCGTAAGGAACCGCCTGCGCGATGCAACGCCGCACGCACTCGCTGATCCGGCGGGCGGACTCGGGCGTGTAGAAGGCGATCGCGTTGTCGACCGTCGGCCCGAACTCGCCCGGCACGAGGTCGTGGAGCCGGTAGGTTTCCTCGGTCCAGAAGAGTTTGTTGGCGACCACGTCGAATTCCCAGCCGCCGACTTTTGCCGCCACTTCGGTCGACCGGAGGATGCGGGCATTCCGGAGCAACTCCTCCTGGGCGGCCTTGAGATCGGTGATATCCGTGATCGTGCCGACCATGCGGATCGGAGCGCCCGTCACGTCCCGCGATATGACCGTGCCGCTGTCGAGGAACCAGCGGTATGCGCCCGATTTTGTGCGCAGGCGGATTTCATCGATCTTCACCGGGCTTTGACCGGCCAGATGTTCGCGCGTCAACCGCTGCACGCGGTCGAGGTCGGCGGGGTGCAGCGCGGCATGAAAGAACTCCACCCGCTGTGCCACCTCGGCCGGCTCGTAGCCGAGCAGCCGGCACCATTCGGGGCTGAAATACACCTCGCCCTTCCCGATGTTCCAGTCCCACAGCCCGGTCTTGGTCGCACTGACGACGGTGGCATATCGCCGCTCGCTCTCGCGGAGCGCCTCGACCATGCGCCGGCTTTCCGTCACGTCGCGTCCGATGGTGGCGACACCGGTCACGCGCCCGTCCGAATCGAGCAACCGGGTGTTGGACCATTCGCAGACGATGGTCCGGCCGTCCTTGGTCCGGTTGGCGTTCTCCGCGTGGATGCTCCCGGTCCGCGATAGGATCTCGTTCCAGATCCGGCTCACCTTCTCGACCTCGGTCGCGGGAATGATGAGGTCCCAGAAGCTCGCACCCAACGCCTCGGCGGCGGTGTAGCCGAACGCGAGCTCGGCGGCCGGATTCCAGAACCGGACCGCGCCCCCGGCATCCAGTTCCAGGATGATCAACGGCGTCTCGCGCATGTGGAAAGCCAGCCGCGCCTCCGACCGTGAAAGGCGCGCGACGGTCTCCCGCATCAGGTTCTGCTCCCGATGGTCGCGCACGGCTATGTCGACCAGATGCGCCGCCCGCCGGACCAGTTCCTTCTCCGCGTCGTCCGGGTAATGCGTCCGCCGCCGGTAGACGGCGAACGTCGCCAGCACCTCCCCGGACGGATCCTCCACCGGAAACGACCAGCAGGACCTGTAGCCATGGGGAAGGATGAGATGGCGGTAATCGGCCCACAGCGGGTCGGTTGCGATGTCTTCGACGACGACGACTTCCTTCCGATGGACCGCCGTCCCGCAGGACCCTCCGATCGGCCCATACGCCAGGCCGTCTACGGCCTGGCGGAACTCCGGCGGAAGGCCGGGGGCCGCCCCGTCCCGGAGGCATTTGTTTTCAGGGTCCACCATCAGGACCGAGCAGACCGCGCCGGGCATCTGCAACTCGAGGGTCCCAACCAGCTCGGTCAACGTGTCCTTGAGGTTCTCCCGCCGGGCGATCATCTCGGCCACACGCCGCTCCCCGACGAGGAGGCGACGTGTGAGTTCCTGCTCATGGACGTCGGACATCGATCCCGCGAGGAAGCGGACGGCGCCTGACTCGGGATCGCGCTGGGCGTCGCTCCTCACCTGGAAATAACGGAAGCCGTCCGGCTCTTTCCGCATGCGGACGAGCAATGAGTAGCCCACGCCGGCCGCCAACTGCTCCCGGATCGCCGCGAGATATGCCGGCCAGTCCTCCGGATGCACCAGTGCCTCGAGCGCCTCGACCGTGGCCGGAACCCTGTCGACTCCGCATCCCAGCAATTCGCCGATGCGCGGGGAAACGTAGGAGGATTTGGTCTCCGTGTCCCAAAGCCAAACGCCGTCACGGAGCGATCCAACTAGGAGCCTGAGCTGCTCAGGCGAAGGAACAAACTCGGCTGGCGCATGGGTATTCATGGGCGGTGCAACGGATGGGACCGCCACCACGATAGTCGGCATCCCGCCGAGAACCAGATGTGTTTTCCATCGGCCGGCGATCCGGCGTCACCAGACCTCGACGGGGCCCTTGGGCACGGGAATAGATACCCGCGACGCGGCGGCCGGTTCGGCGTCGTGCATGAAGCTCGCGACCATCGGCGCCGGCCGATACTGCGGTTTGAGTTCACCCGACTCGTCGAGGAACTGCCCGCGCCAACGCGTGTAGTTCGCGACGATCTCGTCGAACTGCGCCCGCGACTCCAACCGGACCACCTTCTTGTTGAACTCGTGCACCGGCCCGAACCGCTTGGCATACCACGGGGCGATCTTGCGGAACATGACGCAACCATGCTTCTCGCCGAAGATCTCCACCATCAGGTCCAGATGCCGTTGGATGATCCGCAGCCGCTCCTCGAAGGAAGGCTCCGGCGGCATCACCCCGGTGGCGATGAATTCGCGCGTTCGCCGGAAGATCCACGGATCGTAAAAGGCCCCGCGGCCGATGCTCACGCCCGCACAGCCGGTCTCGTCGATCATCTTTCGCACCGCGTCGGGCGTCGTGATGTCGCCATTGCCGATGACGGGAATCGCGCGGGCCGCTTCCACCACTTTGCGGATGCCGGCGAGATTGACCGAACCGCCGAAGCCCTGTTCGCGCGTGCGGCCATGGATGAACACGGCCGCCACACCGGCGTCTTCAAGGGCACGGACGAGATCGGGCGCGGTCAAATTGTCGTCGTCCCACCCGAGCCGCATCTTTGCCGTGACCGGGATCTTCAGCGCGTCGACCATTCCCCGGACCAACGCAGAGGTCTTGACCAACTCGGTCATCATGGCCGAACCACCGCCGACCTTGCAGACCTTCTTCACGGGGCAGCCCATGTTGATGTCGATGGAACTGACGCCGATGGATTCGAGGTAGACCGCCGCGTCGCGCATCTCCTCGGGCACGGATCCGAACAGCTGCACGGCCAAAGGCCGGTCCTGCGCGTTGGTCTCGATCAGCTTGAAGGCCTTCGGATTCTTCTCGATCAACGACCGGGCGTTGACGAGGTCGGTCGTGGCGAGGTCGAGACCGCCGATCTCGCGCGCGACGATGCGGAACGGCAGGTTGGTGTAGCCCGCCAAGGGCGAGAGAAACAGGTTGGACTTCAGCTCAAGCGGACCAAAACGCACGCCATGCAGTATTGCCAAAAACCCCGCCGGTCCAATTCCCAAGTTCCTCAGGCGACAGCGATAGGTTGACGATAGAAACGAACGAGTTACCTCTCTGCCTGTCGGAACCAGGTAAGAACACGATGAAATGGTCCCTCAAAATCGGACGATACGCCGGAATTGACGTCTACCTCCACGTCACGTTCCTGATGCTGCTCGCCTTCTTCGGATACGCCGGGGGCGCCTTCAGCGGCGACACGGAGGGCTGGAAGATGATCGGCCTGATCCTTTCTTTCTTCGGCTGCGTCCTGCTCCACGAATACGGCCACGCCCTGATGGCCCGGCGTTTCGGCGTGAAGACCCGCGACATCACGCTGCTTCCCATCGGCGGGGTGGCGCGTCTCGAACGGATGCCGGACAAGCCGGTCGAGGAGTTCCTCGTAGCCATCGCCGGACCAGCGGTGAACGTCCTCATCGTCCTGGTGCTGGCACCGATCATCTATTTCACCCAGGGCTTCCAAGGCGGCGTGGGATTCCCGCCGCACCAGGGGCCGTTCCTCGAACTGCTCCTCTACACGAACCTCTGGATGATCGCGTTCAACATGATCCCGGCCTTCCCGATGGACGGCGGCCGCGTCGTGCGATCGCTCCTCGCGATGAAGCTCGGCGCCTCACAGGCCACGTTGATCGCGTCGCGTCTGGGCAAGATCATCGCGGTCGGATTCGTGGTCTTCGCCATCTTGAACCACGGGTTCTTCATGCTCGCCGTCGTCGGAGTCTTCGTCTGGCTCGGGGCCGATGCCGAGAACCGCATGACGCAGGCCCGGCATCTGTTCCACGGGGTCACGGCGGCCCGCATCATGCGCACGGACCTGGCGACGGTGGATGTGAACGACACGCTGGCCCGCGCCGCCACGCTGCTCGTCGGCTCCGGACAGCAACTGCTGCCAGTCCTCCAGAACGGCCAGGTCGTCGGCGTCATACGCGACCAGGACGTGCGCCAAGCGCTGATGCGGTTCCATCCCTCGGCGGCGGTCTACGACTTCGTCGACGGCAATCCGCCCGTGGTCGATTCGGATGCGCCTGCCGACGAGGTCCTCGTCCAACTGCGGACGACCGGTGCACCCGCGCTGTTGGTCTATCGTGGGGCGGACCTCGCCGGAATCGTTGGTGCCGACAACCTGAACACCTACGCCATGTTCCGCGAGGCGGGAGCGCAGACCGGCTTCGGGCAGGGCGTGCCGACGCCGCCGCCCCTGCCCCGCTTCGGCCGCGACGGCCTATAAGCGCGGAGGCAGGCAAGTCTTCGGTCAGAACTTCTCGCGTCGCATCACGCTGATGTCGCTCCCATACGCGACCATCGCGTAGCGCTTGAAGAACTCCTTCTCCAAGCGGGTCAGCAACGTCTCCGCCACCGCCGGCGGGACGATCACCTCGACCTGGATGTTCGTGAATTCCGGGATGTCGCCGGTGCGCGATCCCTGGGCACCCGAGCCTTCCACCTCCCACAGCGTCCAGCCGTGCGCGCCGACGTCCCGCAGCAGACGCGTCACCGCTTCGCGGGCCAGCTTTTCGCAGACGATCGTCACCAGGGTCATCGGATGTTTGGTCATGGGGTGCCTGCTCCAAAGGCCCACCGAGCC
>JAYUUX010000190.1:0-3497 GCA_043754645.1 Verrucomicrobiales bacterium
ATTTGGTCGTGAAGAACGGATCGAAGATTCTCCGGCGCGTTTGTTCGCTCATGCCGCAGCCGGTGTCCGACACTTCGAGGCAGACGAATTCGCCCGACACCTTGTCGGGCGAATAGACCGCGCGGTTCACCAGATCCGGGTTGGCGCAGACCAGGCTGGTCGACACGCGGATCCGCCCGTCGCGATGCCCGAGGGCGTCGGATGCGTTGGTCACCAGGTTCATCACCACTTGCCTGATCTGGGTGGGATCGATGCTGGCGGCGGGCAGGTTGTCGGCGAGGTCGAACTCGAGGTTGACGCGTTTGCTGACGGAGACCTTGAGAAGGTCGACGGTTTCGCGGACCAGCCTGCTCATGTCCATCGGCATTTCCTGCAGGCTACCGCGTCCGGCGTAGGCGAGAAGCTGGCGGCACAGGTCCGCCGCCCGGCGCGCCGCCGTTTCGATGGTCGTGAGGAACTCGTGGAGCTTCGGGTCGGGATTCAACGTCGCCCGCGCCATGCTCGCGTTGCCGAGGACGCCGGTGAGCAGGTTGTTGAAGTCATGCGCGACACCGCCGGCGAGCACGCCGAGGCTTTCGAGCTTTTGCGCGTCCTGCATCTTGCGCTCGATCTTCCGGCTTTCGGCCATCGTGTCCCGCTCCGACGTGACGTCGAGGAACACTCCCGTCCAGCTCAGGACTCCCGTCGTCGTGTCCTGCGACGGGATGGAGTTGCCGCGGATCCACCGCACCTGCCCGTCCGGCAGCCGGACGCGGAACTCCTCGCGCCACGGCGAAAGCTCGAGCGCGCTCCGCTGGCGACTCACGGCCAGCCGGGCCCTGTCCTCCGGATAGACCATGTCTTCGAACACGCCCGGGTTCTTCACGATGTCGAGCGGCGGCATCAGGAAAAGATCGACCGAGTGCTTGCTGACAAAGGTGAAACCCTCCGTCCCGTCCGTCCGGGTTTCGTAACGGTAGACCACGCCCGGCACGGAGTTGATCACCCCGGCGAGTTCCCGTTGGCTGGACTGGACCTGGCGGTTTTGCTCGAGGGATTCGGTGACATCCCGGATGACGCCGATGATCCGGTCCACGTGGCCGTCGGGGGCGCGGATCGACTGGGCCTGTTGTTCTACCCAACGGACTTCGCCGTCCTTGCGGATGATGCGGTGGCGGAATTCGAGGGGGCCGCCGCCCCCGGCAATTCGCCCGCGTGCGGAGTCGATGATGCCCTGGTCGTCCGGATGGACGTGGCCCAGGAACGTGGCCATCCGCCCGTCGAAATCCTCCGGGTTGTATCCGAAGATCCGCAGCGTCTGGGTCGACCACCGGAGCCGGCCGGTCTCGGGTTCGGAGATCCAGCTCCCGATGCCGGCGACTTCCTGGGCCTTGTCGAGGAACCACTGCCGTTCCTCGAGTTGGCCGTTCGCGAAGCGGAGTTCACCGGTCCGGCGATGGACGAGATCGTTGATCCGCCGCGTCTTCAATCCCGACATGGCGAGGTATCCGCCGAGCAGCGCGGTCAGACCCAGTCCCGTGGAAAGCACCGTGGCCGGGCCGGGTCCGCGCAGTTCCGCCGTCAGACGCGGAGACGGCCGGAATAAAAATGGGATCTGCAGGTCGCGGGTCATGCGGACGAGGTTTGTCGCGATGATCCTGCCGGTGGCGAATTCAGCGAGGTCCGGCAGATTGGTTTCCCACTCCATCCCGGCTGGCCGGTAGTGGGTGGCCGTCATGATGCCCTGGGTGCTGATGTCCCCGACCAGAAGGTCGATCTCCTTGGTGAGGCCCGGATCGAGCGCCGCGTTGATCGTCTGCATCGGGGAAAGGGCGACAACGAGGACACCGTGCAGCAGTGACCAGCGCGAGGCTTCGTCGCGCGGGGTCTTCCCGCCGCGGTAGACCGGAATGACGGCGAATGCCAGCGGTCCCGTGTCCGATCCATGGATCCCGGTGTCGTGGGTCGAAAGCGGGACCTCGCCGAGGCGGACCGCATCGGTCACGATCATGTCGAAGACGGGCATCATCAGGTCCAGTCCCGGAGCCATGTCGATGCCGGCCGCGAGCTCGACCTGGGAGATGGGGAGGTGGAACGGCCTCGTCGCGGAGCTTCTCCAGACTCCGTCGGGAGAACGGTCGCAGATCACGATCTTCCGGCCCACGCGTTCGCTGGCCTGCGTCTGCCACACGTCGCGTTCGTCGGCCTTCACCAGCGGCGCCCAGGCGACCGCCACAAATCCCGTGTTCGGCTCCAGGATCGAGCGGGCCGCGAGCGTGAACTGTTCATCCGTGGGATTCGGGACGGTGGCGAGCAGCATGGCCAGGGAGATGTGGCCCTGCTCGAGCGCATGCGAGCGGTTGTAGAGCGCGGCCGAAAGGGCCCGGGCCTGTTCGCTGAAACGGGCGGCGGCCTGTTGGTCGGCCGTGGCGCCGGCCCACGACCAGGTCATGATGCTCAGGGCGACTCCGGCGGCGGCCGCGATCAGCGCCGAGAGATACCAGGCATGGGCCCGGCTCCTGTCATCATCCCCAGCGGTCGCGCTGTTCCATTGAGGCATGGGCGGACCGTGCCAGAGGAACCGGATGGAATTCAACCAGCCAGAAGAAAGCTTTTCCCGCCTCAAGGCCCGTTTCGCCGTGGCCGATCTCACCATTGAGAAATCGCCATGAAATCAAATCTCACCCAGGCCTCCGGACTGTTCTTCGCCCTGTCGGCATTGTGCTTCCTGCCTTGCAGCGCCGTCCGCGGCGTGTCCTACGACTTTGACGCCTACTCGTTGGGCGATCTCAATGGTCAGTCCGGCTGGGGCTCCGAGGGCTTCAACGGCGCCTCGGGAATCCAGATCGCCGACGGGTCCTTCAACTCGACCCGCTTTTCGCTTTTCAACGACGCGGGCGCTGGACGTGGGGCTTCTGCATGGAATCAGAGTGCTTTCTCGGCCTTGAACGGCAGCGAGACCGTCACCCTCCAGTTTGATTTTCGCGCCGGCACCACCCAGTCGAACTATGTGGGCATCGGTTGGGACAACGGCTCCGGCAAAGTCACCTTGAACTCCGCCGCCAATCGGCATGGCTTCGAGATCAAGACCGATCTTGGTGGCGGTATCGGGACGTTCCTCAACGGGTCCAGCCTCGGCACCGATGCGGGCGGATTCACCGACGGCGGTTGGTATACGATCCGTGTCACCATGAACCTCGGCGCCAACGGCGGAGCCGGCCTGTTCAGCGTGGCGAGCAAGGTGGCCAACGCGTCCTCGTTCGACCCCGTCACCGGTCTCCAGAATATCGGCTTGGGCCTCGACGCACTTGGCATGTCCGCCTCCGACCCGGATCTATGGAACACCCTCTGGTTCCATAACGAAGGCGGCTTCGCCGGCGTGGACAATCTCTTGATCACGGCTGTGCCCGAGCCCGCGCCGATCGCGCTGTTCACCGGGGGCGCAGTCGCCATGGCTTTGTTGATCTTCAAACGCCGCCGCTAATCCGGCATCCGGCATCCGGCATCCGGCATCCGGC
>JAYUUX010000191.1:0-2466 GCA_043754645.1 Verrucomicrobiales bacterium
GCGATGGTGCGGTTCAACGCGGTGATCGTGCGTCCGCGCGGATTGGCGATCTCGGTGGAGACGCCGTTCACGGACTTCGGATTGAACATGTAGAAGCCCTGAGCGTAGACGGACGTGCGTTCGAAAATCTCACGGTAGGCGTAGAATTCAGCCGAGAAACCCACGGCGCCGTCGCCGGGCTGGATGGACTGGTCGACGTAGTGCTCTTCGGGACCGCGCACGGTATTGAAGGTGTCGGTCGCCTTGTAGTCACCGGTCGGAAGCTTGACTCCTAGGCCCAGCTGGACGTTGCCCTTCGGGTGTTTGGCCGGGTCCCACAGCCAGACGCTGCTGCTGAGACGCAGGTCGCCGATGCCGGCCGCCCGGGAATGTCCCCGCTGTGCACCGGAAGCGGGGGAACCGCCGCTGTGTTCGTAGAAAGACGAGCGGTCCGAATACACGAACGGCAGCGTCAAGGTCGCACTGACACGCGAGGTGAACTGGTAGGTGATCCCGAGGTCGACGAAGTGGGAATCGTTGATGACCTCGGTGCCGTTGGCCTTTCGCTGGGTCTCCTCCACGTCGCCGACGAAGTGGCGGTCGGAGTGGAGCCACCGATAACCTACCGAGGCAGTCCAAGGGTCTTGCCCGGACTCGTCATGTGGCAACATGCAGAAGCCGCCGCCACGGACGGCGACGCAGCCTTGCGACCGGGCCTGTTCCACTCCAAGGAACGGAAGACCACAGGCGAGGACGAACAGCGATGGGCGGACGTTTTTGGCGAAGATTGGTTGCACGATGTGGATTTGGGTTGCGCGGAGAAAGCCAACATCGGGCGAGCCCCGCAACTCGGCGGTGGCGAACGGACGGCACACAGGGGCGAAGTGGAGGTTTAGAAGGGCGAGACATTAGTCCCGCTCGAATGAACACCGGGAAAAAAGCACGCAGCCTATCCCGGTTACCCTGATCGCCTGCCGAGATTCCGTTGAACCAAGCGCAGTCGAAATGAATCATTCCGCCCACTCGGTCAAAGTCCTCCCATGGATCGCGGGCCTGCAGCCGCTGCGACGAACGATCAAGACCGAGACCGCCTCGTCCGCCGATACACGACGCGGCGGGCCCTCCAAAACGTTCCCTTAGGCCGCGGGCCGTTTCGGTGCACCGGCCCTGTTGCGGAAAACACGAACGGCCACCGTGGCACCGGTGGTCCGGTCGGATGGATCATTCCCGCCAAGGAAAAAGGCGCCCGGCCTCACGGCCGGACGCCCACACACGGTTCCTAACCCAAAAAAACTACTTCGCCGCCTTGGCAGGACGAACGGTCTCCTTCTCCTTCACGAGGGTGGCACCCTTTCCAATACGGCCCCGGAGGTAGGTGAGCTTGGCGCGGCGCACGTCGCCCCGGCGCTCGACTTCGACCTTCTCCACCCGCGGGGAGTGGATCGGGAAAATACGCTCCACACCTTCGCCGTAGCTGATGCGGCGGACCGTGAAGGTTTCAGTCAGGCCATGGCCGCGACGGCCGATGACGATGCCGGCGAACACCTGGATGCGTTCCTTGTCGCCTTCGACGACTTTGGTGTGCACGCGCACGGAATCGCCGACGTTGAACGGCGACACTTCCTTCTTCTTAAACTGCGATTCGATCTTGTCCAACAATGCTTGGTTCATGGCTCTTCACTCTGTTTGTGGCCTCAGCCACGTTTCAAAACTAACTTCCGGAACCCGGTTTGCCATCCTTCGGCAAACCTCGTTCCAGCAAATCCGGCCGCCGCTCGCGCGTTCTGACCAACGCCCGTTCCCTGCGCCACTTGGCGATCTCGGCGTGGTTCCCGGACAAAAGCACTTCCGGAACCCTCAATCCACGAAACTCCGCGGGCCTAGTATACTGCGGATACTCAAGCAGACCGGTGGTGAAGGATTCATCCTTCGCGCTATCGTCGTCCCCCAGCACTCCCGGCAACAGCCGGGTCACCGCATCGATGATCATCATCGCCGGCAGTGCCCCGTTGGTCATGACAAAGTCGCCGATCGAAAGTTCTTCATCGACCAACTCGTCGTGGATTCGCTGATCGAACCCCTCGTAGGCTCCGCACAGAATCACAAGATGGCCCTCGTTTGAGAGCTCTCCAGCGACTGCTTGGCTGAACGTTCGTCCAGTGGGTGCCACAAGGACAACCTTGGTCAGCGGCCCCGACAACGATTCAACTGCTTCAAAGATCGGCTCAACTTTCAGGACCATTCCAGCACCGCCACCAAAAGGGCGGTCGTCGACCGTTTTGTGACGATCGTGGGTCCAAAGCCTGAGGTTATGGACCCTGAGGTCCAACTTTCCTTCGGCCCGCGCCCGCTGGACGATACTGCTGTCCAACGGTCCAACAAACATCTCCGGGAACGTCGTCAGGACGTCGATTTTCATCCCGCCACCCGATCCGCTAACGTCGCCGTCCACGGATCCCCCGGTCAAAGCCCCGTTCACGAAGCCGC
>JAYUUX010000192.1:0-4553 GCA_043754645.1 Verrucomicrobiales bacterium
GCCGCCGCCTTTTTTATGAGCCATAAGCCTGCTTCCTTAAGCGTTGATTTCCTTGATCTGGACCACCGTCAGTTCCTGACGATGACCGACCGTGCGATGATAACCTTTGCGGCGCCGCATCTTGAAGGCGATGACCTTGTCGCCGCGCTTGTGCTCGAGCACATCGGCCACGACGCTCGCCGAAGCGACCGTGGGCGCGCCAAAGGTTGGCTTGCCTTCCTTGCTGACCATGAGGACACGGTCAAACGTGAAAATCTTGCCGGCCTCGGTCTCGAGACGCTCGATTTCCAGCTTGTCGCCGGCGACCACGCGGTATTGTTTCCCGCCTGTTTCTAAAACTGCATACATAAAGCTGTCCCAAAAGGGACGCGGAATAAACCAAGGTGGTGAGTTGATGTCAACGGCTCATTTGCTTCTCTCGGACAGGGCGGCCGGAGACCAAGTCCGCGCTTGCGCGGGTTGATTGCCTTGTTATCAACCGCTTCGAACCGTTCACCCAATTCCAACCCACCATCGCCATGAAACGCATCCTTTGGTCCCTTTCCCTGTCCGCCTGCCTCGCTTTCGGGAGCTTCTCCGGGTTCGCCGCGGACAAGGCGCCGGAAAAAAAGGCCGAGAAATCTGAAAAAGCCGGTCCGCGCGCTCGGCCGATCGCGGGCAAGATCGAAGCCGTCGACAAGACGATGAAGACCCTCACGCTTTCGGGTGAAAAGAGGCAGGTGCTCGTCGTTACCTCCGAGACGAAGATCATGAAGGCCGGCCAGCCGGCACTCTTCGCCGATGCGACGGTCGGCGAAGCAATTCGCGGAAGCGTGATCGACGAGAACGGCAAGCTGGTCCTCAGGTCCCTCCTGATCGGCGCGAAGCCCGCCGAGGCCGGTGAGAAGGCGGAACCCAAGGGTCCGGCCAAGGTGAAGAAGAAGGCCAAAGAAGCCGCGGAAAAAGCGGCGGGGGCGTCGGACAAATAATCAGATTTTGAGCAATGGGGCGGTCCCATCAACGGGGCCGCCTTTTTTATGCCTCCGCCGGAGCCGCGTAGAGGGCGACGAGCAGATGGCTCCGGGCGGACTCCAGCTCGAGTATCAATTCGCCGTAGGACTTGAACCGATCCGCGGGATTCTTGGACATGGCTTTGCAGATGGCATCATTCGTCATCTGGCTGATCCCCACGATGTGGTTGGGCGGCGTCAGCGGCTGATTCACATGGGCCATTACCATCTCTTCGATGGTCTCCGTCACGAAGGGCGTCCGGCCCGTCAGTCCCTGGTAGCAGGTGGCCGCGAGGGAATACATGTCGGACAGGAAGGTTTCCGGCGCACGCTGGATTTTTTCCGGAGCGACATACTCGGGCGTGCCGAAAACGGAATCCTCGGCGCCAGCCTGGCCCGTCGCCTTTTCCGCGAGGCCGAAATCGGACAGCTTGGGTTCGCCCTCGGCGTTGTAGAGGATGTTGGATGGCTTGAGGTCGCGGTGCAGCAAGTCGTGCTTGAGCGCGGCCTCCAGCGCCGAGGCGATCTTGATGCCCACGTCGAGGACGTTGAGTTCCGGCACATGGCCTTCCCGTTCGATCCAGCCGGAGAAACTACCGTGGTCGGCCAGTTCCATCACCAGATAGGGCAAGCCATCGAACTCGTCGAAACTGTAGATATGGATGATGTTCGTGTGGTTCAACGCCGCACCGGCCCGGGCCTCCCGGTAAAAGGACCGCATCACTTCGGCGTCATCGAGCATCTCGCGCTTCACCATCTTCAAGGCGACGAGTCTCTCCAGCTTCACGTCGAAAGCCCGGAACACTGTGCCCATCCCGCCGGAGGCGATGATGCTCCTCAGCTCGAACTGCCTCATCAGCAGCGGCAGCATCACGGGATGGCCGCACTTGGTGCACGGCGTCGTGGCGAAGGGTTCGAGGTCGCCCGCGATGAAGTTCTTCGAGCGGCAACGACCGCATTCCGACATGCGGAGGGTCTTGCGCGGTTCCGGGGCTGTTGTTTCGGCGGCGTCGCTCACGTTTGCGGAGTCACGTAAGCCATCGGCGGCGGTGCCACAAGTCTTGACCTGCAGTCTTCGTCGTCCGGACAAAGATTTTGACAAGATCGGCCTGAAGCCCTCTTTTCAGAGTGTTGTGAATCGGTCCACGTCCAAAGCAAACGTAAGCGCCAATACATTGGCATGCCATTTCGGCATGACAATTTGGCGTCACCTCGCTTTGGGCGACATGGGCTGACACGGCGTAAAACCGGATTTGTTAAACCCATGATCGCCCAGGCGGTCATGGGTTTTTCGTTTTGAACGAATCCGAACCTCCGCCGGTCAACCGGCGGTATTACAAAATCGAAGAAACAAGGAATCGTATGCCCAGTAGAACAAAAACCATCGAACCGAGGTTCGAGCCCGAGGCGAAGTTCGCCCTGCATCCCGTCGATGCGCCCTTCCGGGCCACCCTCGACAACGAAGTGGACCGGTTGAAGAACCGGTTGCTCCAGCACTACCTCAGTGCCAACGCCGAGCCCGCCTTCAACAGCCTGCTCCGCCAGACCGCAAACGAGGCGGTCGCGATCGCATGCGTCCATGCCTACCCGCTGCTGTTACTGCCCGTCCTCTTCGACGAGAAGGCCCGGGACGCGCGGAGGCTTGTCTCCCGGCAGAATGTCATTCGGTCACGCAGCGAACTGATCCTCGAGGAGCTTGTCTGACCGCATGCATTCCCCTTCATTCCAAACCCCATGCTGGCGGGAATCCGTCGACGCTGGTCACCATCCGGACCCGCGTCGTCGGTTTCCTGTCACCATGCCGGCATCCAGCCGGGGTCGTTGATTCCCGGATGTTCAATCGGGGCCGATGAGGTTTTACTCCTCCGGTCCAATGCCTGACGAAATCCCGCAAGCACCTCCCGCCTCCGAATCTTCCGCAGCGCCCCGCCCCAAACGCCGGCCTCGTTACAGCGGGAAGAATCCACGGAAGTTCCACGAAAAATACAAGGAGCTGAATCCCGACCGATATTCCGGCGACGTCGCCAAGGTCGTCGCTTCCGGCAAGACTCCCGCCGGAACCCACCGGCCCATCCTCGTTGAAGAGATCCTTGGCGTGCTCGCGCCCAAGCCGGGCGAAGTCGCCGTCGACTGCACCCTTGGTTTCGGCGGGCACGCGCAGCGGCTACTCCAACGCATCGCCCCAAGCGGCCGGCTCTTCGGCCTGGATGTCGATCCGATCGAGCAACCCCGCACCGAAACCCGCCTTCGGGCCGCGGGTTTTGGGCCGGAAGTGTTCCAGGTCCGGCACATGAACTTCGCCGGCCTTCCCAAGCTGATCGCACGGGAAAACCTAATCGATGGCGTCGATGTTGTCCTTGCTGATCTCGGGGTGTCGTCCATGCAGATCGACAATCCCGAACGCGGCTTCACCTACAAGACCGACGGCCCTCTCGACCTCCGGCTCAATCCCCTCCGTTCACCTTCCGCCGCCGACCTCGTGGGGAAACTCGATGCCGCCAAACTGGCCACGTTGTTCCGGAACAACTCCGATGAACCCCGCGCCGACGATCTCGCGGCCGCCATCGTCGCGGCCCGTAAAACCCAGCCAATCATCCGCACGGCGCAGTTGGCCGAGATCATCCGGAGCGTGTTCTCTGGCGGGCATCGTTCCTCCGCGCGGGAACTGGCCGACGACACGGTGCGAAGGGTGTTCCAGGCGCTCAGGATCGCGGTGAACGACGAGTTCGGTGCGCTCGACAACCTGCTGCGGGTCCTGCCGACGTGCCTGAAATCCGGCGGCCGCGTGGCCATCCTCACCTTCCACAGCGGCGAAGACCGGCGCGTGAAACAGGCCTTCCAGCTCGGCCGCGATTCCGGCCACTACGCCGCGATCGCGGAGGAGATCATCCGCCCGAGCGCCGAAGAACGCCGGGACAATCCCCGCTCTTCCTCCGCCAAACTTCGTTGGGCCGTCCGAACCTGATCCAGGCCGTTCGTTCAAATGGGGCGGTTGCGTTCAACACCTTCATCTGACGAAACTCCCCCGCCACAATGAAATCCCTGTTCCGCACGCTTCTCTGGCTGGCCGTCTCCGGTCTCGGTGCCTGGGCATACGCCACCATCGCCTTGCATCGCGGCGAGCATTTGAGCTCGGCCTTTCTGCTCATCGCCGCGCTCTGCACCTACGCGATCGGCTACCGGTTCTACTCGAAGTGGATCGCCGTGAAGGTCCTCATGCTCGACGACCGCCGGGCCACGCCGTGCGAGGTTCACGAGGATGGAAAGGACTTCGTGAAGACGAACAAGTGGATCGTCTTCGGGCACCACTTCGCCGCCATCAGCGGGCCCGGACCGCTGGTCGGACCCGTGCTTGCGGCACAGTTCGGCTATCTGCCCGGAACGCTTTGGATCCTGATCGGCGTTGTGCTCGGCGGTGCCGTCCAGGACTTCGTGATCCTGTTCGCATCGATCCGTCGCGACGGAAAATCTCTCGGCCAGATGGTGAAGGAGGAGCTCAGCTCGACCGCCGGCGCCGTCGCGATGATCGCGATCCTCGCCATCATGGTCATCCTGCTGGCCGTG
>JAYUUX010000193.1:0-2290 GCA_043754645.1 Verrucomicrobiales bacterium
TGGAGCAGATGTGGCAGGCGACGGGCCTCCCGCTCGAGGCGCTGGAGCCGAAGTTCACCGAGTTCCAGGTGATCGAGGATCCGCTCGGCACCCTCGTCGCCGCCGTCGGCATCCGCGTCGCGGGCAAGGACGCGCTGCTCCACGACGAGACGATCCCGGAGTTCGGCGCGGCCGACGCGGTCCGTCCCGTGATGTGGCAACGCCTCCAGGCCATCGCCAACAACCACGGCGTCATCCGCGTCTGGACCCAGGAATCCGCGGCGTTCTGGCGGCAGGCCGGATTCGGCCAGGCCAGCGGCGACGAGCTTGCGAAACTGCCCGCCCCGTTCCGGACGGTCGACAACTCGTGGCTCCTGCTCGTGCTGCGCGACGAGGACCTCATCAAAAAGGCCGAACAGGAATTCGCGCTCTTCCACCAGGAGGAGCAGGCCCGCATCGACCAGCTCAAGTCGCAGGGCAAAATCTGGCAGTGGATCGCGACCGTGATCGCGATCGTCCTGTTCGTCTTCGTCGTCGTGGGCGCCGTGCGGATGATGAAGAGCGTGCAGAAGCGCAGCGGCTTGAACGCTCCCTTCGCCCATCAAGCTCAAGCGACAGACGTCCCGAAAGGCCGCGCTCCGACGCCTCCGTCCCATGCGTGACCTGAAGGACCATCGCGCCATGTTTCTGAAGGCGGCTTTGTTCCTCGTCATCGGAACGGTCACGGCAACGCTCCTCTTGGCGGAATCCTGGTCATGGAAAACGGCCCTGCTGCTTGCGCTCCTCGTCTGGTCGTTCTGCCGGGCCTACTACTTCGCCTTCTACGTGCTCGAACGATACGTCGACCCGGACTTCAAGTTCTCCGGGCTCGGGTCGCTGGTGGCCTATCTTTGGCGACGGAAGAAATGACGACGCCCGATGACCAGAAGTCGATTCCGCAGCCATCCCTCGGCCTTTGTCTTCAGATTTCGGGTTTACCCGGAAACACGGTTTCCTGTTAACTCCGCCCTCCTATGAGCAAAACCGCTCTTCTATTTGCCGGACAAGGCGCCCAGACCGTTGGCATGGGCAAAGACCTTGCCGAAGCGTTTCCCGCCGCCAAGGCGTGGTTCGACCGCGCCAACACCGCCCTCGGCTACGACCTCGCCGCCGTCTGCTTCAACGGCCCTGAGGCCGAGCTGACGAAGACCGAGAACGCCCAACCCGGTATCTACCTCGTCAGCTGGATCGCGCTGGAACTGCTCAAGGAACGCGTCCCCAACCTCGCCTGCGATGCCACCGCCGGATTGTCCCTCGGTGAATTCGCCGCGCTCGCCGCCGCCGGAAGCTTCAGCTTTGAAGACGGCCTCCGCGTTGTTCGTCAGCGCGGCAGGTTCATGCAGGAAGCCTGCGAGGCGACGCAGGGTGGCATGGCCGCCATCATCGGACTCGACGAAGCCGTCACCCGCGAAATCTGCGCCGCCAGCGGAGTGGAACTCGCCAACCTGAATTGCCCCGGACAGATCGTCATCTCCGGCGCGGCCGACAAAATGACCGCCGCGTGCGAACTCGCGAAGGCCAAGGGCGCCAAACGCGCCCTGCCGTTGCCTGTGGCCGGCGCCTACCACTCCACGCTCATGGCCAGCGCCCAGCCCAAGCTCGCGGCCGAGTTGGCCAAGATCGCCGTCTTGGCTTCGCGCGTGCCCGTCTACTCCAACGTCACGGCCGCGCCGCACACGACGCCCGATGACATCCGCGCCACGCTGGTGAAGCAGGTGACGTCGTCCGTCCGTTGGGAGGAATCCATCCGCGCCATGCTGGCCGCAGGCTACACCCGCTTCATCGAACTCGGCCCCGGTTCCGCCCTGAGCGGCTTCATGAAGCGCATCGACAAGACCGTGACCATCTACAGCGTGTCCGACGTCGCGAGCCTCGAAGCGACGGTGAAGGCGTTGAATCCTTGAAGCCAAGCAAGCGAGCGCGACCTTTTGCGGGCTTCCAAATGGAGTGACGAGACTTCAAAAGCTGCCTGCTGCGCTGCTCAACCGCGACGAACGACTTCTTCATCCCGTTGACTTCCATCAGGGCCATCGCGCGAGTGCGATGCGCGCTGGCTGACGGATGTTCGATGGATTTCCCCAAAGATGCGGCTCCCACGGCCCTCGAACGTAGTGAAATCCTGGTAGGGCGCGACACTCCGTGCGCGCCGCCCCGTGGCCGAGGGATGATTGTCCAGTTTCTCGCGGGAAGCCGGAAGCGAGGATCATCCTTTCTGCGCCGCCGCCGAAACCCGGCCGACCTTCGGATATCCAGCGGCGGCGCGCACGGAGTG
>JAYUUX010000194.1:0-5387 GCA_043754645.1 Verrucomicrobiales bacterium
ACACGAGGCCGCCATCCCATCGCAGACCTTGCACCGTCTGCTTCACGCCGTGCGCGAAGGCCGTCTCGCCCTCGATGCCCGCACCGTCGTCGTCATCGATGAGGCGGGCATGGTCGGAACGCGCATGCTCCACGCCGTCGCCGAAGCCTGTGCCGCCTCACACGCGACGCTGGTCCTCTGCGGCGATGCCGCCCAACTCCAGGCCGTCGAAGCCGGTGGACCGTTCGGAGCGCTCGTCGCCCGCTATGGTGCTGCCGAGTTGAAGGACATCCGGCGTCAGCACGAACCCTGGGCGCGTCAGGCAGTCCTAGACATGGCTACCGGCGAAGCCGAGATGGCTCTCAGAGCCTTCGCTGAGCGCGGATTCGTTCATCTCGTTGACGAACCCGAAACCCAGCTCGTCGAAATTTGGCAGGAGAGTGGGGGACTCATCCTCGCCGGCATGAACGACGAAGTCGCCCGCTTGAACCTGTCCGTGCAGGCCACGCGGGCTTGTGACGCTCCACCTATTGTTCATCCGACAGGATGTTTTGTGGCCGGTGATCGTGTGCTCTTCACGCGCAACCATACCAAGCTCGGCGTCTTCAACGGCGACCTCGGCACAATCACCTCGGGCGCTGGCTCTGTTGTCGAAGTGGTCCTCGACCACGGCAAAACCGTCTCCGTGGATCTGCGGCACTACGAGTCGCTCCGGCTCGGCTACGCCGTCACCACCCACAAGGCCCAGGGCCTCACCACCGATACCACCCTCATCCTCACCGGCCCCATGCAGGACCGCGAACTCTCCTACGTCCAGGCCTCCCGCGCCCGCCACCGCACCGAGTTCTTTGGACCCGACCAACCCCTCGACCGCCTCGCCGAACGAATGGCCCGATCGCGGCGTAAGCTGCTAGCGAGCGATCTTGGGCCGCAGCTAGGTCAGGAACTCAAACGATGATGAAAGCCAGTTAGGGTGGACCAAAACGCTTGTCAGGCTTCTTGTTCGGCAATGTTGTTCAAAATTTTGGCTCAAATATGCATAGATGAATCTTCACTTTGGCACTGTCGGCGTGACCACAATCGATTGTCACGCGCTTCACGAGGTTCCCTCGTTTTGCGAGACCAGTTAAGCCAGCAAGTGCACATGATCGATTAACGGCTGGCTTCCTCCCATATTTGATTTGGCGGCTCCGGTTACTGATTTCGTAAAGATAGAAGAGCGCCGCGTGTCCCTGCACGCAGGCAAAGTGCTTTGGATGTTTGCGCCGCACTCGTGCCAACTTAACGAGATCTTTGCTGACGCAAGGTCCAAGATACTTGTCTCCCCTCCCAATCCTCTTGGGCTGGAAGTCTGTCGTATAGCCTGCCTTCGCTTCGTAAAGCATCGAAGGTTTGCCACTCTTCAGAAGAACCAGATCAACCCGACCTTTTGAGTATTCGGAATGGGCCAAACGAGCTTTCACTCCTCTGTTCGCGCTGGCTGAGATCGCGTTCGACACGATGGATTCACTTTTTCCGTCCAAAATCGCCCATGCAAGGGCTTCCTTGTCTTGAATGGATCGGAAAGCACGAATCAGTGCGCGGTGAGTCCCAGATCTCGGAATCGCGGTCGATTTCATTGAGCCAATATTGTGCGGTCAGCATCGCTGTCGATGCAGAAATGAGAACGTGGCGTCAGTTCAGTCGTGACGCGGACGTTTTTGGCGATATAGTGAAATGATGGCTTTTCGTTTGCTGACGGCGACCGATCTCCACTCACGTCCCGAGTATTTCATCGCATTGGAGGAGGCCGTCCGGCGGCACAAACCGCACGCCGTCGCGCTGGTCGGGGATTTCCTGGAAGGCCTCAGTTCGTCGCGCGGCCTGCTATCCCCGTCGGAGGTCGCCTTGATGCTCGGGCGTCTGGACACGGACCGGCTCCTGATCGTGCGGGGCAACCACGAAAACGAGAACTGGCTGGAATTCCGGCAGGCGTGGAACTCGAAGCGCCCCGTCCTCCAACCGCTCCATGCCGCCAACACATCCATCGGCGCGATGGCCTGCGTCGGGTTTCCCTGCGCCATGGGTGATGAGACGGCGTTTGTGTCGTCGTGCCTGGCCGATGGGGACTCGCGGGCGGGATTGGCGGAACTGGATTTCAGTGAGCGGCCCGACCTTTGGTTCGACGGAGGCTTTGGTGGAACCCTTGGTCCCAGGAATCAGATCTGGCTGATGCACGAGCCGCCCACGGGCACACCATTGTCGCGCAGCAGCGGGATCGTTGTCGGCAACGCGCTCTGGGAACGACTCGTCCGCAAACACCAGCCACGATTGGTCATCTGCGGCCATGACCACACCACGCCCGCGCGCATCGGCCAATGGCACGCCCGCCTTGGCAACACGACGGTGGTGAACCTCGGCCAATCTGACTCCGGTCCGTTGCACCACCTCGTCGTCGATATCGGAAGCGAAAAGACAATGGCCACGGGTCTCACTCTCACGGCCTATCCGTCACATCAGCAACTCGTCCTCAACGCCTGATTCGCTGACCTCGGATGAAACCATCACCCAAGCCGGGGACGACTTCGCGTCCCGTGAAACGCGGCATCCGGTTCCACGCGGGGCGACTGCTGGTCTTCGACGACCGGTCGGTAACGGTCGCCCGGCCTTGGCCCGAGCTGCGGGCGTGGCGAAAGCTCATCAGCCGGGGAGTTTGGCGGCCCGTCCGCCCGGAGATCCATTTCGGCCTTGGCTCCGTGCTTACGTCCTACACCCGCCGGAGACGCCCTCTGACGCGTTACCGTATTCCTCCCACCGATGAGCCCATCGAACATGATACGCCGGAAGCAGAATCAGCCGCACCCATCATGGACGATTTCGTGCAATGGACGCTGCGTCGTAGGGAAGAAGAACAGCGCGCCGTCGAGCAGTTCCTCGAATCCATCCCGCCCGATGTGCGGGCGAATGTTGGTGCCTTTGGCGACCGCCATTGGCACGTCGCCTCAATGGTTCTGCGCTGTCCGGATGCGCTGGATCTGGTCCGTTCCAATCCGGCGCTCGCCTACTGCCTCGCCAGCGCCTGGGTTTTCCATCCGCAGGGGATGAGTTGGCCCATGCGCTCGATCCGCCGACTGTTGCCGAAACGCCGGCGCGACATCGCCGGTTGGCTGGGGTTCCCCGCGAGCGACACCGCCGTGAACATCCTCGGTAAGATCCCGCCGGGCGCCTGTGGCATCCAACGGCTCCTTGGGTTGCGCACGCTGTTGTCCGAACGCGACGACATGAAGTGGCTCTCCCATGTCGAACAGCTGAGCGGCCCGATACTCGATCTGTTGACGCAACCCCAGTTCAACGCGGTTTGCACAAGGGCGTTCGTTCAACAGGCCGCCCGGACGTGGAAGACGGATGCCGACGGTGAACGGGCTATGGGGCTGCTCAGTGACACCCTTTGGATGGCGCACCGATTGGACGAACGGGATCAGCTCTGCCTTGCATCGATCCGGCAACTCGCCCGTGAACACGACTGCCTCGCACGCTTGGAACGTGACCGGATTCGTGGCGGACCCGAGGTAACGTTCGAGGAGCCACCGGTTCCTGGAACCGAATTCATCGTGCCCATCACATCGTCGGAAGAATTGCTTCAGGAAGGGGACGAACAGGACAACTGCGTCGCCGGCTACGGCCAGGCTGTGATCCCGGGAAACTGCTACATCTACCGCGTCCTCGCACCAGAACGCGCCACACTGTCGTTGGTGAAAGACCATGCGGGTTGGCGCCTCGGCGAGCTGTCGTTGCGCGGAAACCGTCCCGTCTCGCAGGCGACCACTACGGCGGTCGGGAACTGGCTCGAAGAGGAGGCCGGTGAGAAATTTCCGATCTCGCTTCGGACTGACCGACTGGCATCATGAAGCTGTTCAAGGAAACTCAGGCCCAAGGCCAATCCGTTTGCCCGTGAGACAATGAGCAGCAAACCAACCACCCGTTCCAAGACGAGCGATCCGTCTCCCAAAGCCGGTTCGGTTTCGTCTCCGCGTTATCTCACCAAGTCCCGGTTCAAGCTGGGAATGGAGTGTCCGGCCAAGCTCTACTACACCCGCAAGGAGAAGGAATACGCCAACGAGAACCTGGAGGACACGTTCCTCGCGGCCTTGGCCGAGGGAGGGTTCCAAGTAGGCGAACTGGCCAAGCTCTATTTCCCCGGCGGAACGGACATCAAGTCGCTGGGCTACGACGAAGCGCTCGCCCACACGAACGCGTCGCTCCAAAACAAGGATGCCATCATCTACGAGGCGGCCGTCCGGGTCGGCACGCTCTTCATCCGCGCAGACATTCTCGTGAAGAAGGGCGATTCGATCGAACTCATCGAAGTAAAGGCCAAGTCGTTCGACCGGGAAGAGGACAAGTTTATTGGCAGCAGGGGCGGGATCTCCTCCGCGTGGAAGCCGTATCTCTATGACGTGGCCTTCCAGAGGCACGTCGTCTCCCAGGCATTCCCCAAGTTCAAGGTGAAGGCCTACCTGATGCTGGCCGACAAGAGCGCCGCCTGTCCGAGCGACGGGTTGCATCAGAAGTTCCGGATCGTGAAGGACACCGGTGGAACAAAGCCGAATCAACGGGTGGAGGTGAAGCCGTTGAGCCCATTGGAGGCGATGGAACGGATTTTGGTTCAGGTCAATGTGGACCGGGAGTGCGACCTCATCCTGAGGAACGAGTTGGATGTTGAGCTTGGCCCTACGGCTTTCGTCGATCGGATCCAGTGGTTGGCCGACCACTACGAGCGCGACGAGAAGATTGTCTGCCGTCCGTCGCCGGTCTGTGGCGGGTGCGAGTTCAAGGCCACGGCCGAAGAAGAGGCCAAGGGACTCAAGAGCGGCTTCAAGGAGTGCTGGAAGGCGGCCCTGAAATGGAAGGAGAAGGACTTTGCCAAACCCAATGTGCTGAACATTTGGAACTATCGGGGCAAAGCGAAGTTGATGGCAGCAAACCGCATCGCCATCGACGACGTGACCAAGGAAGACATTGACCCGACGGATGACCGAAAACCGGGTATATCCATGAGCGAGCGGCAGTGGTTGCAGGTCGAGAAAGCTCAGCAGGGCGACGCCGCGATCTGGGTGGACCGGGAAGGGCTCCGACGGGAGATGGCGCGCTGGAAGTTTCCGCTGCACTTCATCGATTTTGAAACGACGCGGGTGGCCATTCCGTTTAATCAAGGGCGGCATCCCTACGAACTGGTCGCGTTCCAGTTCTCCCACCACACCGTGCAGAAGGACGGTCGGATCGAGCACCGCGGCGAATACCTGAACGCCGAGCGCGGCTCGTTTCCGAACTACGACTTTGTCCGGGCGCTGAAGGCGGAACTGGAACACGACGAGGGCTCGATCTTCCGCTACGCGACCCACGAGAACTCGACCTTGGCCGCCATCGAC
>JAYUUX010000195.1:0-2819 GCA_043754645.1 Verrucomicrobiales bacterium
AACGAGGCGTTGAAGGAGTCCGACCACGCGCCCTTGCTCGAAGCCATCATCGCCGTGGTCCGGGAAACGAAGCTGAAGATCCTGATCTGTCCCGAGGACAAAACCCAGATGGCTGTCGGCAAGGAGCAGCTCTACGACAAGCTTCCGGCCGACGTGCAACCCCGCGTCGTCTGGCGTCCGAATTTCTGGCTGACCGACGAGGCGTTGAGCACGTATCGGCGCAGCGCGGGCCTTTTCGGTCACGAGATGCATTCGCCCATCATGTGCATCGGCAACGGCATTCCAGCCATCGTCTGCCGTTGGGCCGAGCAGACCAGCAAGGGCTATATGTGGCGCGACATCGGCCTCGGCGACTGGCTCTTCGACATGGATTCGGAAGACGAGAAGAAGAAGGTCGCCGCCGCCGTCCTAGCGCTCGCCACAAATCCCTTGGCTGCAAAAACGAAGGCATTGAATGCCCGTGAGTTCGTCCTGAAGAAACAGGCTGAAACGATGGCGGTGGTGAAGAAGCACCTGCCGGTCTGACCTTGTGGGCGGCGGTCAACCAACCCGCAGCCAAAGCGTCTTGAGATACGCCGGCTGTTCCCGCGTGACGGGGAAGTCCGGAGGCTGCGGAGCGTAATGCTCGGCCCCGATCCGGCGGCCGGTCGATTGCACGGCGGCGCGGACGGATTCGACGAACTCCTCCGCCGGCCAGTTGGCCGCGTTGCAGGACGCAAGCAGCAAGCCGTCCGGCGCGAGGACGGCCAGCGCATCGCCGACGAGGCGGCCGAAGTCCTTGGGCGCTCGGAAGACGCCTGATTCCTTCGACTGCGAGAACGTCGGCGGATCGAGGATGACGCCGTGGAACTTCCGGCCTTTCTTTGCCAGACGCCGCAGCCAGTCGAAGCAGTCGCCGAAGATGAAGTCGTGGCCCGCCGGGTCGATGCCGTTCAACGCGAGGTTGCGCCGGCCCCAGTCGAGATACTTCTTCGAGAGATCGAGGCTGGTGACCCGTGCACCCGATGCGGCGGCGGCGACGGAAAAACCACAGGTGTAGGCGAAGGTGTTGAGCACTTCCGCGCCCGGTTTGAATCCGAGATCGAAGCCGCTCGCGACATGCCCGGTGAGCCAGCGGCGGCGGTTGTCGCGCTGATCAAGGAACAGGCCGACGGAGTAGCCTTCGCCGAAGCTGAGTTCGTAGTTCAGCCCGTTCTCTCGGACGGTGAAACGCTCCGGCGCGGCCTCGCCCAGGATCAGCTTTGGAGAAGCGTCCACGGTCTTGGATTCGCGCACGCGCGGGTCCCAGCGCTTGTGGTAGGTGCCACGACATCCGAGCCGGGCACCCAGACGGTCGAGGGCCAACTGCATCGCAGTGGTGGGTTCGGCCTCATGTTGAGAAAGCAGCCAGTCGCCGAGGCGGTCGACGAACCATCCGGGATGTCCGTCCGCCGCGCCATGCACGACCCGATGGGCATTCGTCACACCGGGATCGATGAACGCACTTCGAAGGGCGAGCCGTGGATCTTCATCGAACTCCGCCGGACCGGCATCAAACGTCACCGGTGCGCCAGTGGCAGGATGCCTGAAGCTGATTTCCGCCGAATGGAGGCACAGCCTTCCAAACGGAGCGCCGCCATAAAGGGTGTCGCCGAGGATCGGGAAGCCGCTCTCGGATGCGTGGACGCGGATCTGGTGGGTGCGCCCCGTATGCGGTTCGGCCTCCGCTTCCACACGCCCCTCCTCACGACGCACCACACGGAAGTCGGTCACAGCTTCGTCTCCCGAATGGGCGACGCTGCGGTAGCGTTCGCCGTCGCGGGCGATCCGGCTCGTCACGGTCTTGGCCTCGAAGCCGACGGCCCGATCGGTCAAAAGGCGGTAGCGTTTGGCAACCTCCCGCGCGGTAAACTGCGCGGTCAACGAGCGGTTGGCTCCCGCGGTCTTCCCGAAGACGAGGACGCCGGAAGTCTCCTTGTCCAGCCGATGGAGAATGGCGAGCGAGGCCCAACGCGGTTCGCGGACGCGGAGCCATTCGTAGACGCCTTCGCCCGCATGGGGCGACGGCGCGTGGGTGTTCCACCCGGCGGGTTTGCGGATCACCAGGAGGTGATCGTCTTCAAAAAGGATGAGCGGAACAGTTTCGGCCACGGGCGCAAACGGATAACCCGGCAAAGGGTCCGGGTCAGCAATAACAGGAGTCCCAGCGGACAACGCGGTTCCAAGCAGGGCAGGCTTTGCGCCGGCTTCGCTGTGTCGAGCGAAGCCGGGCAAAACCTATCTCTTACAAGCCTTCACCGGACCGGGCGCGCTTCGAGACTTCATAGGGCAGGAAGGATCCTGGGCCCTATTTTTCCGCCCCCTCGCGCATCAGGTTTCCAAATCAATGGCAGTCGCAACCGCCGAGGCCGGACATGACTCCGGCCATTTCGATGGCGGCGTGGGCGGCTTCGATGCCTTTGTTGAACTTCGGATCGAGGCAACGAACCTTCGCGTCGGTTTCCTTGTTCACCAGCAGCACCTCGTGGATGACCGGGATGTGGTAATCGAGCTGGATCTGGGTCAGGGCCATCGTGATCGCCTCGCCGATGTGGTTCGCATGGGCCGTCTTCCCCTGAAGGATAAGCCCCAGGCAGATGATGGCGTCGAAGCGGTGTTTGCCGCGCCCGGCCAGCACGGCGGTCACGAGGGGAATCTCATACGCGCCCGGCACGCGGACGATCTCCACTTCCTTGGCGCCCGCCGCCTTCAACGTGGCTTCGGCCGCGTTGAGCATGGAGTCGACGTAGTGCGCGTTGTATTTGGCCGCGACGATGGCGAAACGGCCTTTGGTCGAGGCG
>JAYUUX010000196.1:0-5962 GCA_043754645.1 Verrucomicrobiales bacterium
CGTCTCCCGGGCGATCGTGTCGTCGGGATCGATCTTGATGGCCTCGCGGAAGTGGTATTCGGCGCGGCTGAGCTTGCCCATTTCGAAGAAGACGAGCCCGAGGTTGCCGTGGGCTTTGGGATGATCCGGCCAGGCTTTCAGGACGCTTTCAAAGTCGGCGATCGCCAGGTCGGGCTGGTTTGCCATCCGATGGAGCACTCCGGACAGGTAGAGCGCGTCCGGATCTTTGGGAGCGGCTTTCAGCGCCCTTCGCACGGACGCCCGGGCGCTGCTTTGGTCGCCCGAATGCATAAACGTCTTGGCCATTAGGACGTGGGCGTGGGGGTCTTCCGGGTCCTGCGAGAGCTTCCACTTGGCGTAGCTGATGACATCATCGCGGAGGCGGAACACGAATGCCTCGGTCAGCTTCTTCAGGTCTTCCGGCGTTTTGGTCAGGATCTGGAACGTGACGGATCCCATCTCGTCGGTCGTCTGCGGGCCGTAGCGGAGGCGCTGCGGCGGGTTGTGCGGGTTCTGGGGGTTGTTCGTCGAATTGTCATAGCGATACCGCATCGTCAAACGGGTGCCGCCAGCGAATTGCGGGGGCTGGATGAAGCGATAGTCGGTCTGCCAGTTGAAGTCCCAGTTGCGGATGGTGATCAGGTCTTGGCGACGCCCGTCGGGCAGCGTGGCGAAGGCCTCCAAGGATTTGCCGGTGCGATGCGCGTGGGGAATGAGCGCCAGCATTTCGAACGGCTGAGGGACGACCCAGCTCTCCTCGACGACGTAGTTGGTTTCGCCGGCGGGGATGTCGATGGCGTAGTTGTCCATCGAGATTTTGAAGAGCTGGTTCGTCGCGGGCGTGTCGGTGAAATACAGGCCGAGCTTCGGTTTGATCGCCTCCTGTCGGCCCGTCGGCTGGAAATGGATTTGCAGCAGGAAGTCCGACTTGGGCTGGAGGCGCCACGGCAGCCCTGTGGGCGAAACTACAGGAAGCCGCCCCGGCTGCCATGCGAGGAGATGGCCGTCTGGGACCGACGCGGCGCTCGGGTAGTCCATTCCCGGGAATCCACCGCCGGGATATTGCGCGTCTAGCCGTCGCGACCCCGACGTAAGGTCGACTTTCAGGAAACCATGATGCGCGGCGCGATTGCCCGGAAGAATTTCGACGGCACGGATCAGGCGTTGCGTGGAGACTCCCGAAGGGATGACGAAGTTCTGGTAGATGTCCTTGCCGTCGGGCGGCAGCAGGAAAGCCTCGGGCGCCTCCACGATAAGGTCCGGCGCGCCCAGATACCATTCGTTCGTGTTAAGAGTGAACTTCGGCAGGTCGGCGGGATTGCCTTCCGGAGCGCCGGCGGCGGCCCAACGCCGCAGCGTTTCGATGTCCCGAGCCGGGAGCACCCGCGCGTCGGCAAAATGGTTGGTGCCCTGGTCGGGAAGCCACGGCGGCATGTAGCGCCGGCCGGTCACTTCGGCGATCAGCTTCGCGCGCTTCCCGGCTTCCGCAAAACTCAGCAACGTGAACGGCGCGTAGGGACCGGGTTTGTGGCACGGCGCGCAGTGCTCGAAGAGGATCGGGGCGACGTCTTTCGAGAATGTCGGGGCGTCAGCGGCGCGAAGGTTCCCGGCGGCGAAGATCAGTGTCAGGAGGAAGCGAAGAAGGTTTACGGACGACAAGTTCATCCGGTTCAACTTTGGCTTAGCCGTTGTTTCGGGGCGTCGAGGAGCATCTCGTGGGCTTCTTCCAGGACGGCGGGGATGCGGTCAGAAAACGGGCTTTTGTGCAGAACGGCTCCGAGCCGCGCGCGGTCGAGCTTGGCGACGGTTTCGCCGGGAAACCAATGGTCCGCCTGGCCGAGCAGATTGTAGCGCATCTTGCCCCACCCGACGATGTCGAGGGCCTTCGCGTAGGTCCAGAGCCGGAGGATCTCCAACACGTTCACCTCGCCCGGAACCTCGAAGTATTCCGGCAAACCTTCGAACCAGCGCGCGCACCAGTCGCCGCCGTGGACGCGTTCCAATTCGGCGCGCAAGCGGGCTTCGATGGGGCGCATGGTTTCCTCGATGCGGTCGTAGTGGGCCAAACCGGCGACATGGTCGTCGAAGTCCGTTGGCTTTGACGCGCCGAGGCTGAGGGTGTGGACGTCCTTTCTCGCGAGACAATAGAGGTCGTTGAACTGCATCGGCGACAGCGGCCCGCAGAGGTCGATGAGCTTCTGCGGCGGTTCGTAGAGGCGGCCGCCCTTGTCGTTCGGGCTGATGATGAAGACGCCCATGTCGCGCTTTGCGGCCTCGTCGACGGCCGCGCGGTTGAGGTCGTTCACGAAATACCAGTGCAGGTTGATGTAGTCGAAGCCGTCGCTCCGGATGGCGTCGAGGATCACATCCGGCGTCGCGTGCGTCGCGAAACCGACGTGACGGACGCGGCCTTCCTTCTGGAGCTTGCGCGCGGCTTCCAGGCAGCCGCCCTTGCCGAGGGACCAGTTGAGTATCTGGCGGTTGTTGATGCCGTGGAGGGAAAGCAGATCCACATATTCGAGCTTTAGGTAGGCCATGCTCGTCTCGAACTCGCGGAGGAAGTCGGCCGTGTTCGCCGCGGGCGGCACCTTCGTCTGGACGATGAGTTGCTCGCGCTTGAACTGTCCGAGCACCCAGCCGAGCTGCATTTCCGATGAGCCGTAGTGGCGGGCGGTTTCGATGTGGTTGATGCCGAGTTCGACCGCGCGATGGATCGTGGCTTCGAGGTTCTTCTGGTTCTCGGCCGGCACTTCGGCGGGCGGGACATCCTGCCATTTGTGCTGATACCTCATGCCGCCGCAGGAGAAGACGGGCATCTGGAGTTCGGTCTTGCCGAAACGGCGGTATTTCATCGCGCGAAGGCTGCCATGGGGATTTCCGGAGGGCAACCCGGTGGGCGTCGATGCGAGGCGAGGAGTTTCCGGTAAACCCGTTCACGCGGATGCCGATGGAGACCGTGCGGAGACGTCGCGCCAGAGTTGTCCAGCAATCCGTCGTCGCGAACCATTTCATGAAGACTTTGATTTCCATCCTGTCGGCTCTGGTCCTTCTTTGCGGCGCAGCGTCGGTCCAAGCCGCTGGTGCCGATGAGCTGACCGGTTTTTCGGAAACCATCCGGGTCGGCGACCAGCTGTTCCAGGCACTCGACGAAAAGAAGCGCAAGGACGTCGCCCCGCATCCGGTCGTCCTGGAAACGGAACTAAAGCCCTACGTCCGCAGTGGTGAATTCTCCCACGACGGGAAGTCCCTCAAGGTCGTCTACATCTCGGCCGGATTCATGGAGTTGATTCGGAACATCGCCCACGCCAAAGCCATCGACGCCGTCGAACCGGGCTACTTCCAGAAATACGTCACGTTGCTTTCGGGGGACAAGGCCGGCGTGCCGACGCTTCCCGGAGTCGACGACGCGCGGTTCAAAACGGAAGGGATCCTCGGCAAACGACAGGACTACTACGGTCAGATGATCAGCATGGTCATGGGCATCGAGCTCTCGCACCACTACCTCGGCAACTACAAGAAATACGCCGGCAAACTGGGCGACCAGCCGGGCAATCCGACGCCGCTCAACTCGCTCATCACCAAGTCGGAATGGGAGAAGGCGGTCGATGCCGGATCGGACAACGCCCTGAACGCCGGATATTCCACCGAAGGCGTCCGCGCGCTTTACGACGCCATCGAGAAGATGCCCGCCCGGCCCGCTTGGACGACTTACTTTCTTCCCCCGACTGCCAAGGTGGAGCGCCTCACGGCACGTCTCGCCAAGGGGGAGAAGAAGTTCTTCAACGAGTAGGAGGTTCCGTCCTACTGGACGAACTCCAATTCCTGCCGGTGGGGAATGATCCCGCTGTCGAACGCCCGTCCGAGGAACCGCCGGATCGATTCGCGACCCTTGTCGCCGTAGTCGAGAGTCCAGTGGTTCACATACATCCCGACGAACTTGTCCGCGAGATCCCGTCCCATGTCGCGCGCATACTGCAGCGCATGGGCGACCGCCTCAGGACGATGGTCGAGACTGAACTGGATCGAGGCCGTCAGGATGCGCGAGATCTCGCTACGGGTTGCGGGATCAAATCGTTTGTGGATCACGTTTCCGCCAAGGGGCAGGGGAAGGCCCTCGTTCTCGCGGCCCCACCAGATTCCAAGATCTTCGCAGAGCACGAGCCCTTCGTTCCGATAGGTCAGCTGCCCCTCATGGATGATCAGTCCGACCTCCGCCGAGCCTTCCTTGACTGTCTGGAAGATTTGATCGAATGGCACAACGACATAGGTGAACTCCTTCGCCGACTTCCCGAGCCAGAGCTGCAGCGCGAGGAACGCGCTTGTCATCGTGCCCGGCACTGCGATTCGGAGTCTTGCGACCTCGTCCTTCGAATAGGGCTTCTTCGCCACGAGCATCGGACCATAGCCGTCGCCCATGCTCGCGCCGCTCGGGAGCAGCGCATACTTGTCGCTCACATGGGAGTAGGCGTGGATGCTGATGGCGGAGATGTCGAGTTCACCACGGGTCGCTCGCTCGTTCAGCGTCTGGATGTCCTGGAGTATGTGCTCGAACGTGAAGCCGCCGGACGGGATCAGCTCCTTGGCGAGACCGTAGAACATGAAGGCGTCGTCGGGATCGGGCGAATGTCCCAGCGTCAGATGACGAGATTGCATGGGAACAGATTCCGCGGCGGAGACTGGAAGTCCAGAAGTGAGTTCAACGTGGTGGGCCGGTTGGTCGAAAAAAATTTACGGATGGTTTCTGAGAATCGGCTGGAAGGTGAAAGTTTTCCCTGTAACCTATCCGTAACAGGCCGATCTGTAATTTGGGCGGTGATCGAGGCCGTTATCTGCGGCTAGAGAACACCGACCGGCCTGCCATCAAGTGCAGTCAAACGGAGTTCAAACATGAGCAAACCGACTGACGTCGTTACAGAGGTCATCCGCACGAACCACCCCTTCCGCCAGGTCGACAACCGTCCGGCGAAACCCCAGAAGGCCCGCTACGAGCGCCGCAAAGTCCGCGAGCTTCTACGGATCAACGACTGGGCCTCCGACTCCTCCGAATAGCCCGCCAAGCCTGTCGGCTTGGAACCGCCATCATCCCTTCAGCTTGAGTCCGCCTTCGCGGATGCACTGGGAGGTGTCGCGTCCGAAAACCAGTCGGGTCTGGCCATCTTGACCGGGTCCGGGGCGCCGAGAACCAACCGTTCAACCGAGGCTTTCGGCCATCGCGTTGCCGGCCAGCCATCCGGTGGTCCACGCCGCCTGGAAGTTGAATCCGCCAGTGATGCCGTCGACGTCGAGCAGTTCCCCGGCGAAATGCAGGCCGGGGCAGACGCGGCTTTCCATCGTCTTGAAGTTCACCTCCGGCAGCTTCACTCCGCCGCACGTGACGAACTCGTCCTTGTTCATGCTCTTGCCCGTGACCTTGAACTCCGCCTCCGTGAGCTCACGTGCCAGCGCTTGGGATTGCGGTTTCGTTAGCCCGCTCCAACGCGCCTCCGAAGGGATCTGCGCGCCGGCGACGATCTTTTCCCACAGGCGCATCGGGATCGGAGGCATGGCCACGTTGCGGATGAGTTTGGCGCCGTTGTTTTGCCGGAGCACCTGAAGTTGTTCGGCGGCGTGGACCGAATTCACGTCGCCGAGCCAGTTGATCCGGACGGTGAAGACGTAGTTCAACGCGGCCAATTCGCGCGCACCCCAAGCGGACAGTCGGAGAATCGCCGGGCCGCTCAATCCCCAGTGGGTCACGAGGACCGGGCCACGTTCGGAAAGCTGGGTTCCCGGAACCGATGCCCGCGCCGCCTCGACCGCCAGTCCCGAGATTCCCTGAAGGCGTGCGTCATCAATGTGAAGCGTGAACAGCGACGGGACCGGGGGCTCGATCGTGTGCCCGAGCGATTCCGCCAACGCCGCCGCCGCCGGCGCACGACAACCGCCCGTCGCCAGGAGGACCTTGTCGCACTGGAGCATCTCC
>JAYUUX010000197.1:0-4659 GCA_043754645.1 Verrucomicrobiales bacterium
AGCATCGACTACGCGGCCCAGGGATTCGACGTGTCAAAACTCAAGGACCTCGCCCGTGGCGACGCCGCGGCCGCGCGATTCCCGGTGGCCCAGGCGCTCATCGGCCAAGGAAACTGCAAGGCCTGCCACCTTGTCGACGGGAAGCTGGTCGGCCCGAGCTTCGCGCAGATCGCCGCCAAGTATAAGGACGACCCGACGGCTCCCGAGAAGCTGGCCAAAAAGATCATCACCGGCGGCGCCGGAGCGTGGGGCGAAGTCTCCATGCCGCCCAATGCCACCATCGCCGAGAACGACGCGGCCACGATCCTGAAATACATCCTCAGCCTCGGCGACAAGGCCGGACAACCGCTGCCGCTTTCGGGTTCGTTCTCGCCCCAACTGCCCACGGGCGACGCCGGCCGCGGCTCCTTCATCGTCCGCGCGGTCTACACCGACCAGGGCGGCGACGGCGTCCCGGCGCTCAGCGGCGAAACCATCCACGTCCTCCGCAGCCCGACTCTCGCCGCGAACAAACCCGACATTTCCAACGACATCGAAGCGACCGACCGGAACGCCACGGCGAAAGTCGGCGGCCATCTTGGGTTCCAGGACATCGACCTCACCGGCATCAAGCAGCTTGAAATCTCCGCGAGCGCCACCCGCCGGGACAACCACGTCGGCGGCGAGATCGAAGTCCGGCTGGACTCACCGACCGGCGAACTCCTCGGCACCACCAAGGTCGAACCGCAGGAGCCGCGCCCGCCAGGCGCGGGTGGCGGAGCGGTCGACGGCAAGGCTCCTCCCGCCGGGGCCGGCCGGGGCTTTCGTCCCGGTGCCTCCGTCAAAGTGGATCTCAAGGAGACCTCCGGACGGCATTCGGTCTACCTGGTCTTCAAGAATGTCGCCGCCAAACCCGGCGACCGGCTTCTCTCGTTGACCACCGTGAAGTTCAACAACCAGAAGCTCTGAGAAGACCCGGCACGGCGCATTTCCCATCGAACACGATCCCATGAAACGACTCCTCATCGCCTTGACGATCCTGGCCGTGTCCCAGTCGATGGCGCGGGCCATCAGCGCCGATGAACTCAAAAGAGCGACCGATCACCTGAAGAAAACCGGCGCCGCCTTCATCGCCGCGACGGAGAAGCTTTCGGAGGCGCAGCTCAACTTCAAACCCGGCCCCACTCGCTGGTCCGTGGCCGAAGTGGCCGAACACATCGCCGCCACCGAGGACTTCCTCATGGACATGGTCCGCGACAAGGTGATGAAGGCGCCGGCCCGCACCACCCCGGCCAACCTCAAGGAGATCGACGACTTCGTCACCACGGTGATCGCGGACCGCACCAACAAGGCGAAGGCGCCCGAACCGGTTGTTCCGAACAAACGCTTCGGATCGTTCGAGGGCACGATGAAGCATTTCCGGGAATCCCGGGCCAAGACGCTTTCATTCCTCAAGGACACGAAAGACCTCCGCGATCACGCCACCGAAAGCCCCGTCGGCAAAGTGCTCGATGCCTACCAATGGGTCCTCTTCGTCTCCGCCCATTGCGAGCGCCACACGGCGCAGATCCTCGAGGTCAAGGCCGCCCCGGGTTTTCCCGGAAAGTAGCGCCGGCCGGCACGGCCCGCCCCACGGCCCGGCCAAAATTCGTCCGCCGGACACCGTCAGGCCCCGGAAGGGGGTTTGATGCTTGCGTCTTTACGTTCGAAGATCCTGATTGCTTCAATACAGGACGGTCGCCGGTCTCGCATTGGGAAAGAACACCGTCGGCGCTTTGGGACACGGCCAACAAATCAACATATGCACTCTTCGCATCTTCGCTCGTTCGGGAAATGCCTGCTCGTCGCTTTCTGGTGCCTCGTCTTCGGACACGACGCCCGGGCTCAGGCAACAGTCACCAACATCGTCCGCGGCGACATCGCCTATCCCGGCGAGCGGGACACTTTTTCGTTTTCAGTGACCGCCCAAAAGCGTTTCTACTTCGACGCCCTGACCAACGTCTCCGCGCTGCGGTGGTCCATCGCGGGTCCCCCGGGAGTGATCGTGACCAATCGTGCTTTCACCAGCACCGACAGCGGCGGCGGCGATCCGCTGCTCGTTCTGCCCGAAGGAAACTACTCGCTCACGATCGAGGCCTCCGGTGGTGCCACGAACGCCTATGCGTTCCGGTTGATCGATCTGGCGGAGGCCACGCTGCTGACTCCCGGGTCGACCGTCACCAACGGTGCGTTCCTCGCCAAGCGGGCCGATCTCTACCAGTTCAGCGCTGCGGCCGGGGACCAGTTCACGTTCACCCGCCTCGCTTCCAGCGGCGCGCTCCACTGGCGGCTGGTCGGTCCCCACAACAACTACTTCTTCGATCAGAGTTTCGGGAACGTGAACACCAACACGCTGCCGGACGCTGGGACCTACGTTCTCTTCGTCGAGAGCGACATATCCAACGCGGCGACGAACCTCTACTCCTTCGTGGTAAATCCGGTGGGCAGCGCGCCGCGCTCCTTCAGCGGGACCCCCCTTCTTTTCGGGACGAACTACTTCGGCACGCTCTCCCCCGCGGGCGTGACCAACGCCTTCACGTTCTCGGTGGCGCAGCCGACCTGGCTGCTCCTGGATTCATTGACCAACCAGAACAACCCGCGACGGCTGATCCTCGGGCCAGGGGGCACTGTCGTCGGAAATGGCAGCTACGCCTACAACTGGACCGTCGGCCAGAATCTCATCTTCGCCCCCGCCGGCGACTACCAGATGAACATCACCGGCGGCGCCTACACCGGCGGCTACGCTTTCCGGGTCGTGAGTGGGGCCGCCGCCGATCCGGTTCCGTTGGACACCGTCGTGCTAGGAACGAACCAACCCGCCGCCGCCAGCCGCTTCTTCAAGGTATCCCTCACCGCCGGACAAAAGGTGTTCTTCGACGCGCTGAGCCACAGTGGGTTCAACTCACAGGGCGTTCCCTACTGGAAGATCGTGGATCAATACGGAAGCGCCTTGTTCGACACGTCCTTCCAGGACCAGGGCCCGTTCGTCGTCCCCAACACCGGCGACTACACGCTCCTCGTTTATGGCTACGACAATGAAACGGGCTCCTCCGCCTCGTTCTCCTTCCGTGTGGCGTCCGTGCTGGACGGCGCGCAGTCCATGGCCTTGAACACGACGGTCAACGGCGCGATCACGCAGCCCGGTCAGGTGCAGACCTACACTTTCACCCTGCCCGCTCCCACCACGGTCTCCTTCGACAGCATCTCCAACGTTAGCAATGTCCGGTGGACCCTCCGCGGAACGCAGGGTGTGGTGGGAACCGCCAACAATGGCATGAACGCCGCGGGTTGGTTCATCCACTCATTGCCGGCCGGAGACTACAGCGTGACCGTCGACGCCACCAGCGGGGCGACCAATGGCTACGCCTTCCGACTGCTCGACTTCGCGGCCGCCTCGCCGATCGCGACGGACTCGACGATCAACGGCTCGGTTGTGCCGACGACCAGTTCGACGGCCTACAAGTTCACCGCGACCGCCGGGCAGTCGTTCTACTTCAAGGCGAACTCGCAGAGCGGATTCAATTTTTACGGCGCCTATTGGACGCTCCTCTCTTCGTCGGGGTCGCTGGTGTTCGACAGCACCTTCGGCGACCGGGGACCGCTGACGCTGGCCGAGTCGGGCGCCTACACGCTGCTGGTCGGCGGATATGCCTCCTATGAGACCAGCCCCAGCGGTTCGTTCAGCTTCACCGTCTCGGGCGTCACCAACAACTCCCAGTCGATCTCGCTGAACACGACCGTGTCCGGAGCCATCACCCAACCCGGTCAGGTGCGGAGCTACTCGTTCAACATTCCTGCCAACACCCGCGTTTCCTTCGACAGCATTTCCAACGTCGGCAACGCCCGCTGGACCCTCCAGGGGCCCCTTGGAGTCGTCGCGAACAACATCGGATTCAACGCCGCCGGTTGGCTCGTCTATTCCCTCGCGGCCGGCGACCACACGCTGACGGTCGATGCGACATCCGGAGCCACCCCGGGCTACGCCTTCCGCATCCTCGATCTGGCCGCCGCCACTCCGGTTGCCGTGGATTCGACCATCAACACCAACCTCGTTCCGACCGCGAGCGCTGTCTTCAGCTTCACCGCAACGGCGGGACAGAGGCTCTATTTCAATTCAATTTCCCAGAGCGGCTTCAATTCCTATGGCGCCTATTGGACGCTCTTGTCCCCGTCCGGCTCCCAGCCGTTTGACGGCGGCTTCAGCGACCGGGGACCCCTGACCATGGCCGAGTCGGGCACTTACACGATTCTTTCCGGGGGCTATGCCTCGTATGAAACCGGACCCGGCGGTTCGCTCAGCTTCAGCGTCTCCGGAGTAACCAACTCCACCCAGTCGATCAACCTCGGCGACACTGTCGTCGGCTCCATCGCGCATCCGGGCCAGAACCGCACCTACACGTTCAACGTCGAGTCCGGCACCCGCATTTCCTTCGACAACCTGACCAACCGGTCTGGGGTTGTCTGGACCCTGGCCGGGCCCGGCGGAACGGTCGCCAACAACATCTCTCTGTCCAGCGAGGGCTGGTTCGTCTACCCGCTTGGCGCCGGAAGCTACACGCTCAACGTCTCTGGAAACGGCGCCGCCACCACGGGTGGATATGCGTTTCGTCTCCTCGATCTCGGTGTGGGGACAACCATCCC
>JAYUUX010000198.1:0-3190 GCA_043754645.1 Verrucomicrobiales bacterium
GAGGCCGCCCGAAAACGTAATGTTCGTGGGTGCAGGTGACACAGGCGTTGCGTCGATAAGCGCCAACCCTGGCGTCCATTGTGAGAATTGGATCTCGTAGCCGATCCGAGTAACCGCGAGCAGGTTCGTCCCGGATGCGAACATGGCTATGGCGGAACCCTCCATAAACGTGCCCGCGCTCTGGACGAAACTACCGGTCCATCGCTGTAGCCGCGCGTAGCCGGCGACGGAGCGGATCGTGTGAAGACCTTGCGCCGTCCAAACACCATCGACGACCGCCCCTTCAAGTGTGCCGGAGGGCTCGGATACTTCGTTGGTGAGATTGACTAGAATCCCGCTGCTGCCTACGACCAGTGCACCATCGGGCGAGAGAATGCTCGGCGATGACCCGGACGAATAGTTGTAGCTGTTCCTGCTCAACCACGGTCCGGTCACAAAACCCGCCTCGGACAATGGAATCCCTAGAAACCAGTTGGCCGAATAAGTCCGTAGCCAGAGAAGCCGCCTGGTTCCATCCCACGCAAAGGAACCGGGCTCGAAAGAAGCGTCGAGGTTGGTGGTATTTAGGCCCGCCGAGTTGAACACGGCCAGCTTCGACGGCCGCCCTGCCACCGCCGCCACAACAGGGCCGCCGGCCGCGACCAGGTCCACAATCTCGCCCGACACCTGGCCGAACGGGACGGGCTCGGGCTGGGCCTGCGACAAGTCAACGCTTTGGATCGCTCCCGACGCGAGGCCCACCAGAAGGCGATTGCCGAAAGGATCATGCGAGAGCACTCGCGGGATTCCGGCCAAAGGAATTTCGCGCAGCCAACCGCCGGATGTGGCCGACCATCGAAAAATCCACGGCAGCTTACGGTCCACGAAGAACACCCGCCCTTGGCCGTCGGAGACGATCGAGTCGACCCCGAGATTGGCCAGCGAGTAATCGATCGGCCCTTCTGGATACTGCGCCCCGAGGGCGGCTAATGGGACGACGGGAATTTGATCCAGCGAACTGCCGAAGGCGAACACGTTCGTCGAATACACCCGGACCAAGCCGGGCTCGAACGACAGCGGAAACCGTCCTGTCTCATTGCCCAACCGCGAAATGGCGACGATGTTTGACCCGATCGACGCCACTAGAGCCGACCCATTCGTGGCAAGGTTGGCATAGTTTTCAGGGAACTGGCCTAGAAATGTCAGATCATCCTCGCGCAGGATGGTGGGACTGTTGACGAAAAGCCTTAAGCCTTCCCTGGACAGCAGCGGCGGACGGGGAATCTCGGCACCCGAGTAGCCGCCCAACGTCATCCCGCCCAATGCCCCGTCTGTTCCGAGCGCAAACCGGACAATCGCACCGACAATGTCTATCCATACGACTGACCCGGTCTGCGATACGCCGATGCGCCCGGTCCACCCATCGTGTCTTCGCAGGTCGAGAATCGACCCGCTCGACTTGTCGGCGGAAACGACGTAGCCGCCGGAGTAGTAGGACTCGTTTTTTTGAAGGAAGACCAGGAACCTTCCGGCCACGGCGATATCTTCAACCGCGGTTGAAACCGCCTTGAGATTCATAGCGTTGCCGCCACTGGAGTCCGTTCTGATGATGGCCTGGCCGGTCCCGAAATAGATCGCATTCGTGTCGACATCGAAGCAGGTCGCCCCGGCGGGCGCGGGCAACGGAGCCAGCCACGCCTGCGCCGCCATGTCGTAGCGCTTGAGCTGGGCCGGGGAGGGTTCGAGGAAGTAGACGATGTTGTCGCGGACGCGCGCACGCGACAGGTCGGCGGCGTCAAGGTTCGCGCCGACGAGCAGGATGGCTGCAACGACGGCGGCGAAGAAGTTCGAGAATCGGTTGGGAATCATGGCACCTCCCGGTTCCGGACGACTGCTTCACGCAGCCACCTTCCGGACCGCGGTGTTTGTGCCTGTCCCGTCGATTGAGGGAAAGCCTGAAAAAACCAGCGACGAAGGTTCCGACGACAACTCCTGTTATCGGAGGGATTCCAGGATCGTCTCCGCGGCGGCGCGGGGATTGGGCGCGGCGTAGATGGGGCGGCCGATGACGAGCCAGGTCGAGCCGGCTTCCATGGCTTCCTTGGGCGTGAGCGTGCGTTTCTGGTCGTCGCCGCCACCGCCGCCGGGACGTATGCCGGGGGTCACGAACTGCATGGAGCCGGGAAGGAACTGCCGGAGCCCGACGAGTTCGAGCGGGGAGCAGACAAGGCCGCGGATGCCGCACGATGCGGCCAAGGTGGCGAGGCGTTCCACCTGACGGCCGACGTTGGAATCGGCACCGACGGCATGGAGGTCGGAGCTTTCCAGGCTGGTGAGGACGGTGACGCCGAGGACGAGCGGCGCGGGTTGGCCGAGCTTGGCGGCTGTTTCCTGCGCGGCCTGTTCGGCGGCGCGCATCATGGCGGGGCCGCCGCTGGTGTGGATGGTGAGCATCTGCACGTCGAGTTTCACGGCGGACTCGACGGCCTGGGCGACGGTGTTGGGTATGTCGTGGAACTTGAGGTCGAGGAACACGGCGGCCCCGGTGGCACGGATGCGGCGGACGATCTCCGGCCCGGCGCTGACGAACAATTCCTTGCCGATCTTGAAGGCGCCGACGGCAGGCGCGACCTCCCCGGCAAGCTTAAGGGCGGCTTCGGCATCGGGAACGTCGAGGGCGACGATGATCGGGTTTCGCATCGCGGCGATGACGCCATAGGCCGCGGGCCATTTCAACCCGGCGAGTTCGGGTTTGATTTGAACCCGACCACAAACGAGGCTCTCGCCATGCCATTACCGGAAGGCCCCGTGACGTTGACGCCTGAACAGGTGAAGGAACTTGCCAAGGGACTTTCCCACATGAGGCACGAGATCAACAACCACCTGTCCCTGATCATGGCATCGGCGGAACTGCTCCGCCTCAAGCCCGATATGGCGGAAAAGCTCGTGAAGTCGATCGTCGACCAGCCGGCCAAGATCTCCAAAGAGCTCAAGGCCTACGGGGATGTGTTGGAACGGATCGTCGGCCCCCACCGTTGAGCCGCGACTGCCGTCGGTTGCCAAGCTGCCTGTAACCTTTCGCCGAGGTTTCCGTCTCGCTGGATAACCGTTGCCGCAAGAAAGGCCGATCCCATGAAGACTATCCGCTCAATTGTTTTGACCGTCGCCGTGCTAGCCGCCGGCACTTCGGCTCCAAGTTCCTCAGCGGCCG
>JAYUUX010000199.1:0-5475 GCA_043754645.1 Verrucomicrobiales bacterium
GCATGGCCGAAAGTTGAGCCTCTCCTTCTGCACACCAATCTGGCAGTTCGAGGCTACGCTGCGCGACTCGCTCTGCGTTGGACCGGTGCCCTGAATGTAAGACCGGAAATCCTTTGGCAGGCGTGGTCTGACACAAAACACGAATCCGTAAGGGAAATCTTGGAAAGACTTCTCCTCCGTTACTCTCAAGAAACCAACCGGCTCGCAGAGGCTATCGGCACCAACTTTCTCTGGGGCTCGGAGTCCCATCTCCCAGATGGCCGTCAGGCATTCATTTTGACCAAACTGGGTCCAGCAGGGCGCTACTACCTCGAAGCTGGACTCACCAACAGATTCGAAACGATACGCCTCACAAGTAAGCAGTATTTGAAAAAGTAGGACCAACTCATCCCCCAACCCTTGGCGCCCGCCCCACTTCCAGCGCCACGCTCCGCCATCCCAAATTCTCCCATGCACCGTTTCTCCCCTGCTCTCCTCACCATCGCCCTGACTACATTGGCCGCCGCTGCCACCGACTACTTCCCGCCGCCGGAGAGCGCGGGCGGTTGGCGCCGCAGCCGGTCGGCATCGTCCGCGCGGTGAAAGGCGACGTGACGCCCGCTGGTGAACGCTTGCGCCAATTCAGCCGGGACATCGGGAAACCGCTCTGCCGAGCGAACGCCGAGGGAAGCATCGGGCGGTCAGCCGAGCCGCCGCCACAGTCTGGCAACAAGCCAGGTAGCGGCCACGGCAGGAAGCAGCCAAAGGGCGGTAAACCGGATTCCAACGAACGCAAAGGCGACCAGCATTTGCCATGTAAATTCCCCGGTTCGGGAGGAAAGGATGGACGCGACGATGCTGGACCCGGCGGTCCCGTGCCGGAGCAGTTCCTCGACCAGGACAACGGCCGCTGCCAAGCAAGGCAGCACGCCGATCCGCAAGCGTTTCATGGCGGCACCTCCTGCCCGTCCGACCGCGCCGTGAGCAGGGCAAAGAGCAGCGAGTCCCCGAGCGGCCCACCCACCGCAAACGTGGCCATGCCCGCCTGCCGCGTCGGCGCGCCGAAGAGATGCACGGAACGGTAGATCGATCGGAACGTCTCCTCATCGCCCTGCTGCCGGGCACATCCCATCATGAAGCCGCTGGCGGAGATGCTCCGCCCGAAGATCAGGGGTCCCGAGTCGATGTCACCGGGGCCGGCGATGATCCCCGGGGGATACTCCCGCATCGCTCCGAATCCCGCGACAGGGGCCATGAGTTCCCGCCGTGCCGCGAGATAGAGGTCGCGGGCGAACGGTTCACCGGCCAACCCGAGGAAGTAGGCGCCCAGCAGAGTCCCGGAACCGCGCGGCGCATCGGTGGCATTGCCCGTCCTCGAACTGACCGCCTGGATCAGCAGTCCCGTCCTCGGATCCGTGTAGCGGCCCTTCATCTCCGCCAGCCACTTCCGGTAGACCGGGCGAAAGCGGTTCGTCCCGTCCGCGCGATCGTGCAGCAGCAGCGACGCCGCCGCGGCGCAGTTGTCGACCGGATAGGTCTGGCCGGGATACGTCTCGATCAGCCTGATGGGCGACGCGTTGAGGTTCCTCGCGATCGCCTCCGAGATGCGGTCGTTGAGGCCGCGATGTTTGAACTGCGGATCAAGTTGGCGATGCACGCTCAGGGCGAGGTTGAAGTAGGCGAGGTAACCCGCGTGTCCGTTGGGGCCGTCCAGAGCATCTATCGGGTCCTCCTTCCATTCACGCCGGTCGAATTGCCGGACCTGGTCCGTCAGCATCCGGTCTTCCGCCAATTCCATCCGGTGCAGGCAATCGGCCCGCAGTTCCGGATGTTCCCGCGCCAGTTGCGCACTTCCCAGGATCGCCATCTGGAAAGTGCCGAAGAGCCATTCGCCATCGAATGTCTGGTCACCCGTCAGGAACTGGTCCGCCGCCATTGGCCGGCTGATCCAGCGCTCGACGCCGCGTCCGAGCCGGGCCTGCAGTTCCACGTCGCCCCGCCACCACGCGCCCGCGTTGCGCCCGCACCAGGCCGGCGGCAAAAGCCTGAGCGTGGCCAGAAACACCGCGAGCAAGACCGCTCGCCGAAGCCAAACGGACCCGCCGGATTTCCGCGCCGTAATGGAATGGCCAGCCGCCCCGGGGTTCACCCCGCAAGTTGGACCCGAAGCCCGGCGGAATGCAAAGCCGGTGCTTCAGCGAATGTTGGAAAGCTCCCCGATAGCCCAAGCGAGATTCGCCCTGGCCGTCTGCTCGTATCGCGCCCGGAAGGTATCAGTGAAGTAGGTGGACGGCCGTTCCAAAAACCGGCGTAGGATTGCGCCGCGACCGGCAACGAAGTCTGCAGGGGCGACCCACGAATACTCCCCGCGTATCTCGCGTTCGAAGGCCGCGTAGCGTTCCAGCGGTTGGCCGAGGATCGCGAGATCCACATCCACAAGCAGGGCATTGTCGGCGGAGGACTGGGGCGTTTGGTGCTTGGTCGCGAGGACCAGCGCTTCCACTTGGCCGATGAGGTCCGAAGGAACTCCCGCCTCGGCGAGCGTGCGTTGGGCGAGAAGGGCGCTCTGCTCCTCGTTGTCTCAGGCGTGGGTGTCGTAGACCGCGTCATGGAACCAGATGGCCAACTCCACCGCGTCGGGCGCGGTGGCGCGGGTCCGAACTCCGTCGAACTCCACCAGGCAATGGCCGATGTGTCCGAAGTTGTGGTAGGCCCGGTGCGGTTCGCGGTAGCGCCGTTCAAGGTCGTTCCAGACGCTCTGCGGATCACCCGACGCCCCGATTCGGGCCCACAGGGCCGTCCACCGTTCAGGCCTTGGCGCCGGCATGGATCTTCCTCACCAGCCGCTCATACACCGCGAGCGGCACATACTTCTGGACGATGGGTTCCCAGCCTTCCGGACCGATGAGGCCCTTGACCATGCTGGAGCTGACTTCCGCGATGTCGCGCGGCGGCATGAGGAAGACGCTGGTGATCTTCGGCTCCAGATCGCCGTTCAGGTTGCGCATGGTGCGCTCATACTCGAAGTCGCTGGGCGACCGGATGCCACGGAGAATGTGCGTCGCACCGACGGTCCGCGCGTAATGGATGAGGAACTGCGCGCCGAAGCTCGTGATCTCGACGCCGGGCAGGTGACGCGTGGATTCACGGAGAAGTTCAAGGCGTTCCTCGGCGGCGAACGTGGGCGTCTTGTTCGGGTTCACGCCGATCGCAACTGTGAAGCGATCGAAGAGGTGGACCCCCTGCTCGATCATCCACAGATGTCCGATCGTCAGGGGATCAAAGGTGCCCGCGTAGACTCCGTGTTTGGATGCGATTGGCTCGGCCACAAAACAAGAAAGGCTGGTCAAACACGGTTTGACCAGCCTTCAGGCACAGGTTGGGGGCAACCTCAAAGCTTGCGGCGACGGCGAACCTCGAGCAGGCCGAGGCCACCGACCAACGCCGCACCGAAGCAAATGGTCGCGGGCTCGGGCACGGCTACGAAGATGTCGAAACCCGCGCCTTTGCCAGCGGTATCCGATGTAAACCTGAACACACCTTCGAGTGTAAATCCGTCGCTCAGTCCCGCTGCTGCAAAGCTGAAATTCGTGGCTCCGTTCACATCGCCCACATAGGACAGCGAGGAAGGTAGAGAGCCCGATGTCGCACCAGAAAGGCTCAAGTCCGAAAGGAACACAGACGCACCAGTGGCTGCACGCGGGACAAAAATCAGGCCAGTCAGGTTGTTGATGTTCTGCTTAATATATCCCTTAACATCGGGATCGGGATCGTTGTAGATATCACCCTCGAAAACCTGACCATCACCACCTGAAACGTTGTTAAAAAGTGTCTTTGTGAGCGCATTTGCAGCCGAGGTTCCGGCTTCGAAAAGCGTGAACCGGAGGCTGTTATCGGTCGCACCAGTGTAACGATACTCCAGCCGGAATTTGTAAAAATTGTTCGCACCAGTGCTCGGCAAGATGGACACGGGATCAGTCGGATCATCGGCGCTTCCGCCATCATTGAACAGGGTCAGATTCGCAAAGGAGGCATCCGGAACGCCTACCGAAATCGTATCAGCATCGTTCCCGGCCACACGAAGGTTTGAGACGTTGGCACCGAACCCGGCAGAAGCTGGAATAACCGCCGCTTCCGCTGAAACAATTCCAAGGCTGACCAGGGCCACGGCGAGGAGGGTATTTTTCATGGTTCTCAATATTTGGTTTTGCCAGACGCTGCCGGACGCCGTGTTCCAGAGCAAGCCAAAAATCCATTTTGTGGGCACGGTGGACAGTCTGAGGCTGTTTTTAGGTCACGTAATCCAAGTCAATCAGGCTTCCTTACTCGATCCGGGAAAAACGCAGCTGGGTGTTTTGCAAGAGGGCACATCTGCCTTGTTCAGGTGCGATCATTGCAAATTAAAAGGACAGAAGTTCGGTTATCCGGCGATGGAAACCAGTTGATATCCCGCCGATAGGGCGCTGCCAGTGTCCAACCAGCCACTTTGGGACAAGTCTGATTTCGGAACACGTCCCACCCCAACCAGTCAACCCCGCTCCTTCCCTACCCCCTCAACCCACGGACAAAGCCGTCCATCCGGCCGAGGCCCTTTTCGATGTTGGCGAGGCTGGTGGCGTAGCTGATGCGGATGTAGTCGTCGGCCCCGAAGGCGATGCCGGGGACGGCGGCGACTTTTTCCTGTTCCAACAGGCGGGCGCAAAAGTCGGCGGACTTGAGGCCGGTGGCGCTGATGTTCGGGAAGAGGTAGAACGCGCCCTTGCTGTTCACGCAGGTGACGCCGGGCATGGCGTTGAGCATTTCCCAAGCGCGGGTGCGGCGCTTGGCGTATTCGGCCAGCCACTTCGGCAGGTGTTCCTGCGAACCGGTCAGCGCGGCCACGCCGCCCTTTTGGGCGAAGGAGCACGGGTTGCTGGTGCTATGGCTTTGCACGGCGTCGATGGCCTTGGCGATGGGTTCGGGCGCGGCGAGGAAGCCGAGTCGCCAACCGGTCATGCTCCAGGCCTTGGCGAAGCCGTGGACGATGATGGTGTGGTCGTAGTGCGCCTGGCTGAAGCTGGCGACGCTCTTCACCACGGCGCCGTCGTAGGTCAGGTGCTCGTAGATCTCGTCGCTCATGATGAGCACGCCCTTTTCCACGCAGATGTCGCCGAGCGCCTTGATCTCGTCGGGCGTGTAGACGCTGCCGGTCGGGTTGCTCGGGGAATTGAGGATGAACAGCCGGGTGTTGGCCGTGATGGCGGCGCGGAGCTGGGCGGGCGTGACCTTGAACTCGGTCTTGTCCGTGGTCTCGAGGATCACGGGCTTGGCGCCGGCGAGCTTCACCATCTCGGGATAGCTCAGCCAGTAGGGCGAAGGGATGATCACTTCGTCGCCTTCCTCGCAGGTGGCGAGGATGACGTTGTAGCAGGAATGTTTGCCGCCGTTGCTGACGATGATCTGGCTGGGCTTGTAGGTGAGGCCGTTCTCGCGTTGGAACTTGTCAGCGATGGCCTG
>JAYUUX010000200.1:0-6541 GCA_043754645.1 Verrucomicrobiales bacterium
GCCTTGAGGATGGGCTGGCCGTCGGCCGAGTCGCGGTGGACCCCGGCGGATCCGTCGCGGATGGCGACCATGACGATGTTGTCATAGGGGCAGGAGTTCGCGCACGTGCTGCAACCGACACACGTGCTGTCGTTGATGACCACGGTGCCGTCGTGGGGCGCCCGGTGGATCGCACCGGTCGGGCATCCGATCAGGCACACGGGATCGACGCAGTGCATGCAGGCGTGCGTGACCTGCCAATGGTCGAAGACCTTTCCCTGCCGGGTGAAGCGCGGATTGCCGTCGTGTGTCGCCGCGCAGGCCCGGACGCAGTCGTCGCAGCGGGTGCATCGGTCGAGGTCGATGAGCATGGCGCGCGGGCCGTTCATCAGGCGCTCGGCCACGATCCAATCCATGAAGCCGTCCTCGGCCAAAGGACGCGCGGTCTGTGCCGCGAAACGTTTTTCCGGCACCGCCAAGGCCGGGAACACGTGCTTCTCCAACAGCGCCGTGGGCACTCGAAGGACGTCGACATAGCCGACGGCCTTGAGCGAAGTGCCCAACGGACGGGGCGCGCCGGACTTCCACGCCTCGTGGAGCTCCTCCAGTCCGTGGTGCTCGCCGACGCCGAGATAGGTGAGCGTGCGTTCAGCCGAGCCGAGATTGGAGACGACCCTGGCGAAACCCGCGCGCACCAGGAGCAGTCCGTCGGCGTGATCGCCTTCGCGCGCGATGACCGGCTCGTCGGCGGGGGTCTGCTGCCGCTGAAGCTGCTTATAGGTGACGTGCCAGTCGAACGATCCGTAGGTCTCGAACAGCGTGCCCGCGGCGATGATGGCGAGGGTGGCCTCGTCGAGCTTTGCGAAAAGCGGCGAGGCCCGCAGATGGGACTGGAGCGCGTTGGCGCGGTATCGTTCGTCGATCCGTTTCCGCCATCCCTCGTCGTGCCGGCGGATTTCGCGCAATCCCTGCCAGCGGATTTCCAGGAGCTCGATGAGCGTTGCGGCGAACATCGAGGTCGTCCGGGGAACGCGGCCGAGGGCGGCGAGTTCACCGAAGATCGCGCCTTCTTCGAGGACGGCCGTGCGGTGCTTGTCGAGGGCCGCGGGGATGTCCTGCACGAACAACCGCGTGTCGAATCCGGTGTCGCCGGATGCCTTGGGGGCCTTGGGCGCCGACCCTCGACGAGTGGATCTGAGTTCCGGGATGCGGCGGTTCTGCCATAGCTGCGAAATCGTCTGCCACCACCCCTTTTGCCGCGTCTTGTGGCGGCCGAGGAGTTCGGACGGCAGTCCCGGCGCGAGGACGACCCGTGCTTTTCCCGCCAGGATGACGAAGGCGGAGTTTCCGTAGTCGCCTTCGCGCACAATCAGCTCGCCGGGATCAAGGCGGACGATCCGCGTGTCATTGCGCAGGATTTCGCGCAACGGCATGTGGGCGGGAAACCGTTCGGCGCGGATGGAGGCGAACTCCGTCCGCGCGAGGACCTGGTCGATCTCGGCGTCGGACAGCCCGGGACCAAAGGGTGTGTCCCAGCGTTGGGGCCGGTGGGTGGACGACTCGTTGGTCATCAATCGGGGCGAACAAACCGGCCGCTTCGGCGGCCCTGGGTCACTTGTAGGTGTCCGGCTTCGGCAACATCGCGCCGACTTCGGCCGTCAGGTCCTTCGATGCGATGGCGGCGGCGAGTTTACGGGCGTTTTCCTGGGTCGGAGCGGCCAGCAGTGCGGCGGCTTCGGGGACGCTCTTGACGGCCTGAAGGGCTGCGGTGGCGGCCTTGATCTCGGTCTGCATCGCGTCCTTGTAGGCGGCGTTGCTGGACTTGCCCGACGCACCCGTGGCGGTGACGAGCATGGCGGCCCGGCCGACGACAAAGGTCCGGGCCAGTTCGGCCGGCGTCATATCGGCGTTCTTCGTCACGTCCGGCGGATAAAAGCGGTGGCGGACCGTGCCCTGCGAATACTTCACCAGCTCGTAGTCGTTCTTCAGCGGATGGCCGGCGGCGAGCATCTTGGAGATCGTTTCGCCGTCGACCGAGGAGCGGGCCATGCTGTGGCATTCAAGGCAGTTGGCGGCGAGGTCGTAGAGCGATCCCGGCCGCACCATGCCGGCGGCGACGGCCTTGGCGAGGCGCTCGGTCTTGTGGGCCGGGGACTCCGTTTCGCGCTTCGCGTTGGGACCGCCGTAGTCGTTGTGGATCTTGATCCAGTCGGACGCGGCCCCGTGGCATTTCTCGCAGGAGACCGCCGTCTTGGCCGTGGGCGTCGCCGAGGCGTCCGCCTGCTCGGGCGTGTAGTGGCACTGCACACAGAGCGCGTTCTTGCGGATGTTCTTGTCGCCGCCGACGGCCGCAAGGATGTCCTTCACCTTCTCGTGGCGGTGGAGGTCCTTGAAGCTGGCGGCATGCTTTGTCTTTTCCCAGACCTCGAACTCGGATTTGTGGCACTCCTGGCAAGCGACCGGGCCGACGTAGTGGGGTGCGGCAGTCGAAGAAAAGGAAAGGAGGCAGCCGAATACGACAAAAGCTAACCCCGAAAGAGAGATCGTGGGCTTCATGCTTGGGAGCCTCTGTCGATGCGCCTCGGATTACAAACCCAATATTGACAGGGGCCGGCCGAGTTGGCGGCGCCGGCGGTCTCGACTGCCCTTGTTGTTTGGCGGGAAGCGTTGGGAGTCTAAAGCTTCACGGCTCGCTGGCCGGATTCGGCCTTCGGCTTGGGTTCGAGGCCGGCGAGGGTTTGCGCGGACGGTTTGTCCGGGCCGAGTTTGATGGTGTGTTTACCGGTGGAATAGACTCGAGGGTGGAAGCGTCCGCCCTGGGCGCGGACGGTGTAGAGGATGTCGCCCGTCGCTTCCTCGATGACTTGAACCACGGGATTCGACGCGCCTTCAAACACCAACTCCGGCAGCCAGCCGGCGGCTTTGCGACCGTCATTGGCGTCCATTGCGACGGTGATGGGCCAGCCGGGGAACTGCGCCTTGTCGCCCTGCTTCGCATCGCTGAAGCGCGGCCAGCACTCGAAGGTGATGGTGCGCTTCCTTTTGTTAAAACGGGCGATGCCGTAGCCGTCGGCGCGTTGTTTTTCGTCGGTGACGTCGAGCGGGTTCGCGTAGGCCATCATGCTGAGTTTGTTGCCGAGGCCGTCTTTGAAATCTCCCGTCCACGGCAGCAGGCTGCCGGCCACAGGATTCGGGCCGGGCTTCTCATCGATTGGATGCCACCAGCGGCCGTAGATGGTGTTCACGAGCGCGGGACTGGTGAAGCCGTAGGGGCCGTCGCCGAATTCGCGGATGCCGTTCTTCACGACGACCGCGAGGTGCTGGTCGCCGCAGAGATGAACGGCCCAGGCGCGGCGGATTTCTTCGAGGGCGCGGTTGCGAGGCTTCTGCGGCCAGCCGTTGCAGTCGAGGTCGGCGAGCAGTCGTGTATTGCGCCCGCCGTGCATGTGGACGGCACCGCAGAATGCGGTCTGTGAGAGCACGGCTTTCATCTGCGCGCCGGTCCAGTCCTGCCCCCACGCGCGGAGGAACTTCTCCTGCCGTTCGCCGAGCAGTTGCAGGCCGGGCAGATCAATCGTCTTCGGGTCGTAGGCGGGATCGTTGATGTGGTCGGGGCGCGGTCCCATCTGCGGAATCTTGCCCGCCGGGCCGCTCTTGAACTTGCGGTCTTCGAGGATGGCGAAGTCCACGCCGCCGACGGTGAGCCGTGTGAAATACACGGTAATCCCGCGCTCGACGGGCGCTGGATCGACGGGATCCGGCAGATTCCAGGACTGTTGCCGCTGAACTTGGTTCACATACTCGACGGGGTAACGATAGCCGCCGTCTGCATCGCCGGGGGTGGTCGAACGCTTGCCGTTTTCGCCCCACAGATTGCCGTGCCCCACGTCGTGATCGTCCGGGATGGACACCGTCGGGCGGTCGCGCATCACGTCGCGAAACTGCAGGCCGAACTCGATCCAGCCCGCCGTGTGCTCGGTGTGGCGGTAGGTCTGGTCGCCGGCGAAGAAAAGCAGGTCGGGATTCTGCGCCTTGAGGTTGTCGATGATCTCCGGCCGCTGGCCGGTGGTGCGGCTGGAATTGCACGACATGTTCGCGATGACGATCTCGTCCTTGTCCACCGGATCGCGCCGGATCAATCCGTCGAACATCGCCTTCGCGCCATGGCGCACGCGGTAGGGCACGTCCTTCGTCGCATCCCATTTCTCGACGCGGAAATGCACGTCCCAGCCGGGATAGAGCACCTCCGATTTCGCGGCCTCGACCCACGCGCCGTTGCGCTGCACTTCCAGCCGCGCCTCACGCGGCTCGCCGGGCTTCAGCGGGTAAAGTTGCGCGGTCAACTTCATCACCCCGCCATGCTGGGTGTAGAGCGCGAAGGCGACGACTTGATCACGCGGCACGTCCATCGACGGCGGCGGAGGCTGGCCCTGGCCTTTGTTTTTGCCTTTGCCCGGCGCGGCAGTGCCTTTGGTCCACCAATCGCCGGTCGCGAGTGAATCGAGATTCGGGAACTCCGTGCCGAAAGGGCTGGCAGCCACCGATTCCGCGCCGCCGACTGATGATGAGGACGCACGCCAAAAAAGCAGTGGTGTCAGTTTTAAGAACAAGCGGCGGGTGAAGTTCATGGAGGACTGATTTTGAACCGCGGAGGTTCGTTGAACGCGGGGGATTGATTCCGGGAAGGGTTCTCCGCGTGCCCTTGCCTGTGTTTGGTGGACACCCCGCACGCGTCAGGTTTTCGAGGGCGAGGTTGCGGATGCGGGCGTTGGCTCCGCTCCAGTGGATCCATCCTGACCAGGAATGTGGCGCGTGGGATCATTCCTTTTTGAAAGCCTTGTGCTGCGAGTCTCCGCCCGAGAGCAGGTAGGCCATCAGGTCCATCAACTCGTCGCGGTTCAGGCCCGAGATCATTCCATCGGGCATGATGGAGATTTCGGAGAAGCTGATGTCCTGCACCTGCTCCGCCGGGGCCTTGGTGATCTGGTTCAAATCAAAGGGATTCGAGGCAACACCGACTTCCTTGTCATTCCGGAAAATGAGGCGGCCGTTGAGCGTGTCGCCGCCTTTGAGTTTTACCACGCTGGCCACGTATTGGTCGGAAATGGAGGCGCTGGGCTCGCAGATGGCCACGAGGATGTCGCGGATGGAATAGCGGCTGCCCACGGAACCGAGGTCGGGGCCGGAGAGGCCGCCCTCGCCGCCGAAGCGATGGCAGGCGATGCAGAATGCCGCGGAATACATCTTCTTGCCGTTCTCGAAATCCCGGCCGCGAAGGTCCGCTGTAAACAGCTTCATCGAGGTCTCGACGGTCCATGCTGTCGGCGGGCCTTTGGGCTTCGGCAGTTTGGAGAGGTCGAACGCGGGGAAGTCCGCCAGCAATCCAGTCATCAGCTCGACATCCTTTGTCTCAAGCTGGGCGATTGCGTCTTTGCGAATGGCGCGGATGTATCCGGCGAAGCTCTTGCCGCCGTCTTTGGCGAGCGCCTCGTTCAGCCAGCCGAAGAAGTATTTCCGGTCGTCAATCGTCCATCCGCTCCGCACGCGCCGGAGGAAATACGCGTAGTGGATGTTCCGGGTGTTGGGCGTGTTCGCCATCATCTTCAAGATGGCCGCGCCATACTCGTGACGCCCGAGCATCGCCTTGTCGTAGTCCACCGTCTCGGCGCGGGTGGCTTTCATCAGCTCGATGGTTTTTCGCACCACCGTGGGGGCGTCGAGCGAGGCAAGAACGCGGCACAACTCGGCGTTCACGGCGTCGTCCTTCGATGGGAAGTGGGCATCGAGCTTGGCGATGATGGCTGCCGCTTTTTCCACGGCAGGCTGGCCCATTCGCACGAAGCAGAGCGCGTAGGCCCGGAGCAGCGCGAGTTGGTCTTCCTTCTCCAGTGAGCCAAATGGCACCTCGCCGAGATTGTCGAGCAGCCGCCCGGATAACGACTTGTCGCCATGACGGCTCAGCGCGATGCCCGCGTAGATTGTCGCCCGTGGATTTTTCTCCGCGAAGACCTTCTCTAGCCAAAGCGCGAGGTCCTGGTTTTCGACAGCGATGCGCGCTGCGTAGCGGATGCTGCGGTCGGCGTGCGCGAGATGAGGCCATGCCTTTTCCACGGCAGCCGCGCCGCCCTCGCCGCGAACGTGGTATTTCTCCAGCGAGTGGCGCAACGCCCGGAGTTCGCTGTTTGCCACCAGAGTCCTTGGAGTTCCCGCCGATTGAGCGCCGGTGTGGCGGATCCGATAAAGCCGCGATGCCGTCGTGCGTCCCCCCGTGACGAAATACATCGCGCCATCCGGCCCGAAGCGCATCGCCGCGATGTTCAACGGGCTGCCGTGGAGGAACTCCGCTTTTGTGCCGGTGTAGCTGGAACCGCTCTCCTGCATCTCCACGGTAAAAATCGTGCCGAAGGTCCAATCGCAAACGAAGAGCTTGTCCTGAAATTCGGCCGGGAATTTTGAGTGATGCCCGAAGCTGATGGCCGTCGGCGAGCCGGGGCCGATGTCGAGCACCGAGCCGAGGCTGTCGGCGAAATAATCGAGCCACACACCGGTGTTCGCGCGCCAG